>CAWASY010000042.1:0-45583 GCA_963784505.1 uncultured beta proteobacterium
ATGGTGAATTGTTGCCGGATGCAGAGCGTTTGACGCCGTTCGGCAGTTTCATGCGTGCTGCCAGTCTGGATGAACTACCTGAACTTTGGAATGTCATCAGGGGTGAGATGAGTCTGGTTGGGCCGCGCCCGCTGTTGACGGAATATTTGCCGTTATATTCAAAAGAGCAGGCGCGCAGGCATGAGGTACGACCGGGCATTACCGGCTGGGCGCAGGTGAACGGGCGCAATGCAATTAGCTGGGAAGATAAATTCAAACTTGATGTGTGGTATGTTGATAATCGCACCTTTTGGCTTGACATTAAAATTCTCTGGATGACGATCAGGCGGGTGGCAGGTAAATCCGGTATTAGTCAGGATGGACATGCGACTATGCAAAAATTTCAGGGCTCGAAATCGGGGATTGCAACGTGAGTGCGTTATTGATTCTAGGTGCGGGCGGACATGGCAAAGTGGTCGCTGATGCGGCGCTGATGATGGGAAAATGGGATGAGATTGTTTTTCTGGATGACGCTTGGCCGCAGAAGCTGAAAAATGGTCATTGGGATATTTGTGAAAAAATTAGCAGCATGGAGAAGTTGAGGTCTCGTTGCAGTTATGCGATTGTTGCTATTGGAAACAATCAGTTGCGTCTTAAATTGCAGCGAAGATTGGTCGAGGCGGGATTTGAAATAGCCACCATCATTCATCCTTCTGCACAAATCAGCCAGTTTTCTTCAATAGGTGTCGGTAGTGTCGTGTTTGCCAATGCGGTTGTGAATGTGGATGCTGTCATTGGAGAAGGTGTGATAATCAATACTGCTGCTACAATTGATCATGATTGTATACTGAGTTGCGGTGTGCATATTTCACCGGGCGCTAGCCTCGGAGGTGGTGTCGAGGTTGGAAATTTTTCGTGGATTGGCATTGGTGTGGTTGTCCGACAGCTGGTTCGGATTGGTACGGACGTAACCGTGGGTGCCGGTGCTGCTGTTGTGAGTGATCTAGCGGATGGCGTTACGGCTGTAGGCGTTCCTGCCCATTCTATTGAAAATAGATAGTGGAGTCCTGATTTGCTGAATACCCCCTTTCATCCTTGGCCATCCTTTACCGAAGAGGAGGCCGATACCGTACGCAATGTGCTGTTGTCCAACAAGGTCAATTATCTGACGGGTGAAGAAGGACGTTCTTTTGAGCGTGAATTTGCCGAGTGGGCAGGTTGCAAATATGCAGTAGCGTTAGCAAATGGTACGCTAGCGCTTGATCTGGCTCTCCATGTGTTGGGTCTTGGCACAGGCGATGAGGTTGTTGTGACGCCGCGCACCTTTCTGGCTTCGGTCAGCTCCATCGTGAATGCGGGCGCGGTACCCGTATTTGCAGATGTTGATCCGGATAGTCAGGATATTACAGCTCAAACAGTGCGCGCCGTTTTGACGCCGCGTACCAAAGCTATTATCTGCGTGCATCTGGCGGGCTATCCCTGCGATATGGATGACATTATGGCGCTTTCAAAAGAACAGGGGCTTTATGTCATCGAGGATTGTGCGCAGGCGCATGGCGCTCTTTACAAGGGGCGCGCCGTTGGGTCGATCGGTCATATCGGCGCATGGTCTTTTTGTCAGGATAAAATTATGACAACGGGTGGTGAAGGTGGCATGGTGACGACTAATGATCTTGAGCTTTGGTCTCAGATGTGGTCTTACAAGGATCATGGAAAGTCCTTTGAGACCATGTATAACCAGTCGCATCCGCCCGGATTCCGCTGGTTGCACAACAGTTTCGGTACCAATTGGCGTCTAACCGAGATGCAGTCAGCGATTGGCAGAATTCAACTGAAAAGAATGCCGGACTGGCATAAAGCACGCAAGCGGAATGCGGAAGCAATTCTGGCGGCGGCGAGGAGTTGTGCTGCGTTGCGTGTCCCTTTTCTGCCGGATGATATTGAACATGCATGGTATAAGGTCTATGTATTTATCCGGTCTGAGTTGTTGCGTGATGGGTGGGATCGAGACCGTGTCATCGAACAAATCAATGCGCGCGGTGTGCCTTGTTACATGGGTTCCTGCTCGGAGGTTTATCTGGAAAAGGCGTTTGACAATACTGATTGGCGCCCTAGCGAGCGTTTGCCCGTGGCACGGCAATTGGGGGAGACGAGCCTGATGTTCCTGGTTCACCCAACGCTTGACGATAAGGAAGTCAGGAAAACTTGTGAGGTGATTCAGGGCGTGATGCGGGAAGCTTCTCTTGATGCATAACTTTATTCATGTGTACTTAATATCAACAGATGGGCGACCTATTGCAGATTTTCTGCAGGCAGGCACCAATTATTGTGGGGCGTGAGAAGTATGATTTTAGTAACCGGTAGTGCGGGTTTTATAGGGGCGAATTTTGTGCTGGACTGGTGCGCGCAGAGCGATGAGGCGGTGCTTAGTCTGGACAAACTGACCTATGCGGGTAATCTGGAGAATCTCGCATCACTTCAAGACAATCCGCACCACACTTTCGTGCAGGGTGATATCGGCGATGCGGAGTTGGTCGGCAAATTGCTGGCAGAACATCGCCCCCGTGCAGTGGTCAATTTCGCAGCGGAAAGTCATGTGGATCGCTCGATACATGGCCCCGAGGACTTCATTCAGACTAACGTGGTCGGCACGTTTCATTTGCTTGAAGCCGTGCGCGCATACTGGTCAAGTTTGAATGATGGCGAGAAAAAAGCTTTCCGCTTCCTGCATGTTTCGACTGATGAGGTCTACGGCTCTTTAGGTCGCGACGATCCGGCTTTTACCGAGATGCATCGCTATGAGCCCAACAGCCCCTATTCGGCCAGCAAGGCGGCCAGTGATCATCTGGTTCGCGCCTATCATCACACCTATGGCTTGCCGGTATTAACCACTAACTGTTCGAATAATTACGGCCCCTACCATTTTCCGGAAAAATTAATCCCGTTGATGATCGTCAATGCGCTGGCCGGTAAGCCGCTGCCGGTTTATGGGGACGGACAACAGATCCGCGACTGGCTGTACGTTAAGGATCACTGCAGCGCGATTCGTTGCGTGCTGGAGAAAGGCACGCTGGGCGAGGTTTATAACGTCGGTGGCTGGAACGAGAAGGCTAATCTCGATATTGTGCATACTGTTTGCGACCTTCTCGATGAACTGCGTCCCAATGCTACTATTGGTCACTATGCATCGCTGATTAGCTATGTGACAGATCGCCCGGGCCATGACCGCCGTTATGCTATTGATGCGCGAAAAATCGAGCGCGAACTGGGCTGGAAACCTGCCGAGACGTTCGAGACCGGCATCCGCAAGACAGTTGAGTGGTATCTGGACAACCAGGGCTGGGTGAGTAATGTGTTGTCGGGGGATTACCGGCAGTGGTTGGAAAAGAACTATTCAGAGCGCGCATAGTGAAGATATTGCTGCTCGGCAAAAACGGACAGGTCGGCTGGGAGTTGCAGCGTAGTCTCAGCCTCTTGGGCGAATTGGTTGCGCTGGGATCAAGCGATGGTGACCTGACTAACCTGGAAGCTCTCGCTGAAACGGTTAGGAAAATTAAACCGGATGTTATCGTCAATGCGGCCGCGCACACCGCCGTGGATAAGGCCGAGAGTGAGCCGGAATTGGCGCGCACCATCAATGCGCTAGCTCCCGGTGTGCTGGCGCAGGAAGCTAAAAAATCGGGTGCATGGCTGGTTCAATATTCCACCGATTATGTGTTCGATGGTAGTGGAGATCGCACTTGGTTTGAAACCGATGCAACCGGCCCGCTGAGTGTATATGGCGCGACCAAGCTGGAGGGCGAGCAGCTCATCCGGCAATCGGGATGTAAATACCTCATTTTCCGCACCAGTTGGGTTTACGGTGCGCGTGGCGGTAATTTTGCCAAAACCATGTTGCGGCTAGGCCAGGAACGCGATAGTCTCAAGGTTATTAATGATCAGATAGGCGCCCCAACGGGAGCTGATCTGATCGCTGATGTGACCGCACATGCGATACGAACCACCCGACAAAATTCGGACATATCTGGCTTGTATCATCTGGTGGCGAGTGGAGAAACCTCATGGCATGGCTATGCCGGTTTCGTCCTTGATTTTGCCAAGCGTGCAGGTCTACCGCTCAAGGTCGCAGCAGATGCAATTGCGCCAGTACCCACCAGCGCATTCCCTACGCCAGCTGTTCGCCCGCATAATTCGCGGCTTAACACCGAAAAGCTGCAAAACACTTTTGGCTTGACCCTGCCTCACTGGCAGGCCGGCGTTACACGCATGTTGATGGAAATTCTGGAGAAATAACGTATGCCACAACGTAAAGGCATCATCCTCGCCGGTGGTTCCGGTACGCGCCTGCATCCGGTCACATTGGCTGTATCCAAGCAGCTCTTGCCTGTTTATGACAAGCCGATGATCTACTATCCGCTATCCACGCTGATGCTGGCGGGGATACGCGATATTTTGATCATATCAACGCCACAGGACACACCGCGCTTTGCTCAGTTGCTGGGTGATGGCAGCTCGTGGGGACTGGATTTGCAATACGCAGTGCAGCCATCACCGGACGGTTTGGCGCAAGCTTTCATTATTGGCCGCGAATTTGTCGGCGAAAATTCTTCTGCGCTGGTGCTGGGAGATAATATTTTTTACGGGCACGATTTTCAGGCGCAACTTAAAAACGCCGCTTCCCGAAAACAGGGCGCATCCGTTTTTGCCTATCATGTGCGCGATCCAGAGCGTTATGGTGTAGTGGAATTCGACAAGGCGGGACGTGCGATTTCGCTGGAAGAAAAGCCGCTCACGCCAAAATCGAATTATGCGGTCACGGGACTATATTTTTACGACAATGATGTGCTGGATATGGCCGCAAGTCTCAAGCCTTCTCCGCGCGGTGAGCTGGAAATTACCGACATCAATAAAATCTATCTTGAACAAAATCGACTTTCGGTGGAAACCATGGGTCGTGGCTTTGCCTGGTTGGATACCGGCACGCATGAGTCCTTGCTTGATGCCAGCCAGTTCATCCAGACCATCGAGCACCGCCAGGGGCTGAAAATTGCTTGTCCTGAGGAAATCGCCTACAGCAATGGTTTTATTAACGCAGAGCAGCTTGAAAGAATCGCGCAACCATTGATCAAGAGTGGTTACGGCAAGTATTTGATGCAGGTGCTGAAGGAAAAAGGAATATGAAGGTCATTGCAACCGCTATCCCGGATTTGTTGAGCATAGAACCCAAGGTGTTCGGCGATGACAGAGGCTTTTTCTTTGAAAGTTTCAATCAAGCCAAGTTTGAAGCTGCCGTCGGCAGACAAGTAAATTTCGTACAGGATAATCATTCGCGCTCAGTAAAAGGCGTGTTGCGCGGTCTTCACTACCAGATCCGGCAGCCGCAGGCCAAGTTGGTGCGTGTGGTGCAAGGTGCGGTATTGGATGTGGCGGTCGATATCCGTAAGAGCTCGCCGACTTTTGGCAAGCATATTGCTGTAGAGCTGTCGGCGGAGAACAAGCGCATGTTCTGGATACCGGAAGGCTTTGCGCATGGCTTTCTGGTGCTGACAGATACGGCGGAATTTTTGTACAAAACGACGGATTATTGGTACTCAGCGCATGAGCGCTGTATCAGTTGGTGTGATCCTGAGCTTGCGATAGATTGGCAACTGAATGGCGCGACACCCTTGTTGTCCGGCAAGGATACGCAGGGGAAATTACTCAGGGATGCGGAGTTGTTCGATTGAAAAGGGATTGGTGTGAAGCCGGATGGATGGTCTATTGGGTACAAAGATGAAAATTCTGGTTGTCAGGTTGTCTTCGTTGGGCGATATTCTGCACCTGTTTCCCGCCGTCAGTGACTTGCGTGTCTGTTTCCCTGATGCCGAAATTCACTGGCTGGTTGAGCCTGCCTTTGCTGAAATGGCTGGATGGCATTCGTCGATCAACAAGGTCATTGTGGTGCCGCTACGCAGTCACAAGAAGAAATGGTGGAAAATTCCGAGACTGATGCGTGATCTGGGCAGGCAGCTCAAGGCCGAGAAGTACGATTTGGTGTTAGATGCGCAGGGTCTGCTCAAAAGTGCCATGCTGGCACGACTGGCAGGCGCGAAGATCTACGGTTTTCATGCTGACAGTGCCCGCGAATCGCTGGCAGCTGTGTTTTATAGCAGGACAGCGCAAGTGCCAAAGGGATTACATGTTATCGAAAAGAACCGGCAACTGGTAGCGCAACTATTCGGTGCTGATGTTACGCAAGCTGAAAATTTCGGTCTGGCTGAATTTGGTCAAAGACAGCGGGCTGTTTCACTACCCGAAGAAATTGCGTCGCTGGTAAAGCATCCATCTGTGGTGTTGTTGCATGGCACGACCTGGAATAGTAAATACTGGCCGGAGTCATCGTGGGCGGAGCTGATTCGCCTGCTAATCGGGCAGGGTATTCGCTGCCTGTTGCCTTGGGGAAGTGAGCAGGAGCGCCAGCGCGCAGAGCGACTGCAGGCGGCTGGCAGAGAATTTGCTCAGTTGTTGCCGCGCATGTCATTGACCGAATTGATGGGGGTATTGCTGAACGCCAGTGGCTTTGTCAGTGTAGAATCGGGTATCGGCCATTTAGCTACCGTGCTGGATATTCCCGGCATCATGCTGCATGGCCCGACCGATCCGCTGTATAGCGGGATTATGGGTAAATCCTGTGTTCATCTCACCAGCGGCCTTGACTGTGCTCCCTGCTTCAAACGCGACTGTCCGAGAATTAAATCACAGGCAGAAATCCCGCCTTGCCAGCTGGAAATGACGCCGCAACTTGTTTTTGGGAGGTGTTTAGCGCTGCTTGAAGGTAAAGCAGTCAATACAGCTGACCATGCAAATGATAAAATCGAAGCTGTATAAACCACGGTATCGTTCATGAACCATTATTCCCCGCTGATTTCAGCTTCAATTACCTTGCTACTGACTTTGATTTTAACGCTGAGCAAGCACGGTACGATAGAAGATATTCCCAACGAGCGCTCGCTGCATAGCGATCCGACCCCGCGTACTGGCGGCATCGCGCTGATGGCAGGAACGCTGGCGGGTTGGGTGCTGTTGTTCAAATATCTGCAATGGTGGGTCGTGGTGCCAGCATTGGCGCTATTTTTGTTGTCGCTGGTTGACGATGTGCGAGGTTTGGCACGCAGAACTCGCTTGATTGGACACTTTGCGGCAGCCCTGTGTGTGGTGTTCGGTGCAGGGATTGGCTGGGTCTGGATGTTGCCGGTGCTGTTGTATGTAGTCTGGATGACCAACTTGTATAATTTCATGGACGGCTCCGACGGGATGGCGGGCGGTATGGGGCTGATAGGCTTCAGTTTTTACGGCGTGGGTGGATTGATGGCCGGAAATGAAGTCTTCGCCATGATGAATTTCACGGTGGGTGCTGCGGCAATGGGATTTCTTTACCATAACTTTCATCCAGCCAAGGTTTTTCTGGGTGATGCGGGCTCAATTCCTCTCGGATTTATGGCGGCTGCGTTTGGTGTGTGGGGCTGGCATGCGGGATATTGGCCATTCTGGTTTCCTATTCTAGTGTTCTCACCGTTTGTAATGGATGCTACCCTGACGATGTTCGGTCGCATGCGCAGAAAGGAAAAAATGTCTGGAGGGAATGAGAATCATTATTTTCAGCGTCTGGTTAAAATGGGTTTTGGGCATAAAAATACGGCTATTATGGAATATGTGCTGATGGTCGTGGCTGGTGTGTCTGCTCTGATTGGAATCGGTATGGATGCCAAGGGGCAGGGTAATTTGCTGGCATGGTGGGGTGCTGTCTATCTTGGATTGAGCATGTGGGTAGACAGGCGCTGGTTACAGCATCTGGAAGCGGGAAAATAAGATGCTGCCAAAGATGCATAGACGCACAATATTGGCCATTTCCCATGATTTTTTTGCAGTGATCGCTGCTTGGCTGCTTGCGTATCTGTTGCGTTTCAACTTTGAATTGCCGTCAGGGTTTGCAGCTGAATTGTATCTGACACTAATTTGGATTGCACCATTGCAACTTGCACTGTTCTGGAGGTTTGGCTTATATCGCGGTATCTGGCGTTACGCTAGTCTAAATGATTTGCGTCGCATCGTGCTTGCCATATTATTCGCTGCAACTGTTACGCCGTTCATATTATGGATGCTGCGTAGCGATCTAATTGTGCCGCGTTCAGTGCTGGTGTTAAATCCTGTATTGTTGGTGCTATTCATGGGCGGTAGCCGTGTTGTATACCGGATGTGGAAGGAAACACGGTTTCAGGGGCGGATGAAGTTGTCCAGCGAACCTGTGCTGGTGTTGGGTGCGGGCGATGCGGCAGTTTTGTTGTCCAAGGATCTGGCAAAGAATCCGGCTTGGCAGTTGGTGGGATTTCTGGATGATAACCCAACCAAAAAAAACTGTGTGCTCAATGGCGTGAAAGTGTTGGGTTCTCTTGATGAATTGGATCTATGGGTAGGCAAATTTGCCATCGAACGGGTCATTGTTGCCATGCCGTCAAGTACGCACCAGCAGCGTCATCGTGTCATTCAGTTGTGCAATGATGCAAAGGTGCAGGCACTCACCGTGCCATCGTTCGATGATTTGATGAGCGGCAAGGTAGCGGTATCCCAATTACGCGCAATCGAGCTGGATGATTTGCTGGGGCGAGATCCGGTGGCGCTGGATGAGGCAGGATTGCACGAATTATTGAACAACAAGTCCGTGCTAGTTACTGGTGCGGGCGGATCGATCGGTTCGGAACTATGTCGGCAGATTGCGCGATTTTGTCCTGAAAAACTGGTTTTATTTGAACAAAGCGAATTTGCGTTGTATACGCTGGAACAGGAATTGCAGCAAGCCTACCCGCATTTTAATTTGGTATGTCTTGTCGGTGACGTTCGTGATGCTGCACGGGTGGGTGAAGTCATGCAGATTCATCAGCCTGCTGTACTGTTTCATGCCGCAGCTTACAAGCATGTGCCCATGATGGAGCAGCACAATGCCTGGCAGGCGATACGCAACAATGTGCTGGGAACATGGACGGTGGCGCATTTGGCCCAACAACATGGGGTTGCCAGATTTGTGATGATCTCGACCGACAAGGCGGTGAATCCGACCAATGTGATGGGGTCATCCAAACGGCTGGCAGAAATGGTTTGTCAGTCTCTGCAGTCCAGTGGTAACACCCGTTTTGTTATCGTGCGTTTCGGTAATGTGCTGGGCAGCACGGGTAGTGTGATTCCAAAATTCCGTGCACAGATTGCACAAGGCGGCCCGATTACCGTGACCCACCCTGAAATTACCCGTTATTTCATGTCCATTCCTGAAGCGGCGCAACTGGTGTTGCAGGCTGGATTGATGGGTGAGGGTGGGGAGATTTTCGTGCTGGATATGGGGGAGCCGGTGAAGATCGTGGATCTGGCAAAAGAACTGATCAGATTGTCCGGTTTTACCGAAGAAGAAATTCGTATAGAGTTTTCCGGTCTGCGCCCGGGTGAAAAGCTCTATGAAGAATTGTTAGCGGATAACGAGCACACCCTGCCCACCCCTCATCCTAAATTACGGATAGCAAAGGCAAGGCAGACCGACGCGGCCTGGCTGGAAAAACTGCTGGCATGGACAGATGCATCCACCATGTCCGATGCCGAGGTAAAGGCAGCGTTAAAGATTTGGGTGCCTGAATATCAACCTGATTTGGCGTATCGGGTAAAGCATTAGTTCATGCTGTCGGTCATCGTCATCGCCAAAAATGAGGCTGCTAATATTGGCCCTTGCATTGCATCGGTAGCATGGGCAGATGAAGTCATTGTGGTGGATTCGGGTAGCACGGATGATACGGTAAGTATTGCGCGTGCGGCAGGAGCCAAGGCTTATGAGCATGTCGACTGGCCGGGTTTCGGCAAACAAAAGAATCGTGCGCTGGCTTATGCGAACCATGAATGGGTGTTCTCCATCGACGCGGATGAGCGGGTGACGCCGGAATTACGCAGTGAAATCGAACAGGCAATGCGGTCGGTTAACGCCGATGGCTATTTTTGTCCGCGCCTGTCACAGTTTTGCGGGAAATATATTCATCATTCGGGCTGGTATCCGGATTATGTGTTGCGCCTGTTCAGGCGTGGCAAGGGGCGTTTTTCCGAGAGTCTGGTGCATGAAAGTGTGCTGCTGACCGGCAAAACTGCCCGATTGAAGCATCCACTCCTGCATTTCAGTTATCTGTCGCAGGCGGACGTGGAGCGCAAGGTGGAACATTATTCGACGGCTGCAGCGCAGCAGATGCATGAATCCGGCAGACAGTCCAGTCATATGGCTGCGGTGCTCAGCGGCAGTTGGGCGTTTATCCGAACCTATGTGTTCAGGCTGGGGGTGCTGGACGGCGCAGCAGGCTGGCAGATCGCATGCATGAATGCCCGCACGACTTATTTTAAATACATCAAATTAATTGCGCTCAACCAGTCCAGACGCTAACTGAATGCGCGCTTGAGTCTGCTACGTAACAACTGATTTCGGAATTCACGGCTGTCTTCCGGTTCGGCAAGCGTCAGGCTTTTTGCAAGTTGTCCTCGCCGCAGATAATAACGATCGAAGACCGATTGTCGTATTGCCCACTTGTGTAAAAACTGTTTTCCGCCATCGTTTTTCTTCACCTTGCCGGTCGATTTGCATTGAAAGTGATAAACGAGTGAATCTCCGACACCGATGAATATGCGGCAACCGGCATGCCAGAGCTTCATCGAGAAATCATTGTCGCTGCTCATACCGGGTGAAAATTCGCTGCTGTAACCACCTACTTTGAACCACCAGGGTCGGCTGACCAGCGTCGGTGGCCAGGTTGCACCGTACCAGTCAGCCTTTTGATGTTGCGGCAAGTCGGCAAGCAGTTTTGCTTCATCGAATGTGTCGGTGTCGCTGCCATAATTGCCGACAATGACGCACGGGTTTTGGGTATCCTTGGGTTCTATCATTGTGCCGGATAACATGAACAAGTCGGTATTCAGCCCTTTTAATTTATTGATCAGCGCGGTATCCCATCCCGGGCAGCAATACATGTCATCGTTCAGATACAGAATATAGTCCATGCTGGCATGCATGGCGGCTTCGTTGACCGCCAGACAGATGCCGATATTTTCCGGTGAAGCGGTATAGGTGAGCTGCTGCTCGCGCACCCATTCAAGCGTGCCGTCACTGCCGTCATTGACGTGGATGATGATCTGGTGAGCATAGGCTGAATTTTGCCGGATGCTGCGCACGCAGAGTTTGAGCAGTTCAAGGTTGTTCCAGGTTGGGATGATGATGGAGAACATGTTTACTCTCTGCAGATTTGCTTGCGCGGATTGTTATGTGGGTTTGTTATAATGGCCGCTGTCGTCGAACGGTTCAATACGCGCATTTTATAACGATGTATGGAGGCAGCATGAAAATAATTCACATCGTTAGGCGTTATGGACCATTTGGCGGGATGGAGCGCTATGTTTGGGAGACGACTCGGGAGCTAGTGAAACTGGGGCATGAAGTGCAGGTAATCTGTGAAGTTTGTCTGGCTGACAAACCCGTAGGAATAGCGGTGCATGAGCTGGGCAGGATGTTTTACCGACCGCGCTGGATTTATTATCTGCGGTTCAGCCATCGTGTGACAAAGTGGCTACGTGAGCATCCGCAGCCCGGTTGGTTGATCCACAGCCACGAACGGGTGGGTATGCACGACGTGACCACCTTCCATGGTCCGCCGTTTGCATCGGTGCGCGATAAACCCTGGTGGAAGAAGATTTCGTTGCGTATCGCCATGCAGTTGTATCTGGAGCGGCGCGAGTTATCCGTTGCGAAATACATTGTGCCAAATTCGCCGTTTATAAAGCAGCAGTTGGCGCATTATTATCCCGAATATGCGTATAAATTGACTGTTCCAATCGTGCCGGGTGTAACGGTTTCGGTGTTGCGCGAGCCGCGCCCTGTCCCTGCCAAGGGCGGCGTGATCGGATTCGTCGGTAAGGAGTGGAAGCGTAAGGGCTTGCCTATGGCGGTTGAAATCGTCGCGGCATTGCGCCGCACGCGCCCTGACTTGAAATTTATCGTGGTGGGCCCTGAAGTTGCAGAAATTGAGCATCTGTTCGCCGATTGGCAGGGTGGTTATCAGTTATTGGGCTGGAGTAATCAGGCGCATTATGCTGATTTTGATGTGCTGCTGCATCCTGCCAGCGCCGAGCCTTACGGCATGGTAATCAGCGAGGCGATGGCCTCCTGTGTGCCGGTCGTTATTTCCGATGTATGCGGCGCGGCTGCTCAGGTATCATCGGATGCTGGCAGTGTGCTGACGCTTTCTTCTCCGATTGTGGCTTGGCTGGCTGCAATTGAAAAGCAATTTAATCGTACGGATGCAGCGCCCCGATTTCAACGTGGGTGGGATCGTGTGGCGCAGGAATATGAAGTTATTTACCAAAATTGCCGGGATAGAACTTGAATGAATAAAATTGAATGGCGCAATTTTTCAGTGCTTGATGTAGCCGTCGCTGCGCTACTCATCTGCTATCCGGTGTTGATGTTCGCAGTTAAAGGTGGCATGAATGGTTGTTTTCTGGCGCTGCTGTTAATTTCATTAGGTGTCTTGGTGAAGCGCCCGCAAGCAATGTCGGCATTTGTCTGGTCACGTGCAACGCTTTGGTACGCTCTGTCAATGGCATCTCTGTTGGCTGCCATTTTTTTGAGTCAAAGTTACCATCAGCAATACAGCGGCCACCCGTATGATGGCGCATCAAGATTCCTGCTTGCCGTACCTGTTTTCATATTGTTGACGCGGGTGCGTTTCTCTGTTGTCGCTGCAGTGCAATATGGTTTTCCTTTGGCGGCGATTGCGGGATTTTTGATGATAAAACCTTTGAGCTATGTTGAAGGGAGGTACGGAATCATAACTATGGATCTTATTCACTTTGGTGATTTTGAGCTGATTCTGGGTGTTTTGTCTGTATTGAGCATAAATTTTGGGGGGCGTGATGGACTAGTATTGCGTCTTTTCAAGACAGCTGGTTTTTTGGCTGGATTATATGCGTCAATTGTGTCCGGTTCTCGGGGAGGATGGATAGCGTTGCCGGTATTTCTGGTGGTTTTTATGTATTTCAGGTTTGGGAGTCTGAAGCCTAAAGCGGTGGTGTTCATGCTGTTTATATTGCTCACAACATTTTTAATTGCTTATTTGTCAAGTCAGGAAATCCATAAGCGATTTGATGAAACTGTCCATGATTTTGCAATTTTTCATCATAATCCTGATACGGGCACTGGTGTTCGTTTACAACTTTATCAGGCCGCAGCAGAGATATTTGTCCAAAATCCGCTATTCGGCATAGGACCGGAAGGATTCGCAAGCCAGATGGAACACATGCTCAAGGCGGAAAAATTAACGCCTTTGGCAGCTGAGTTGGGTAAGGGTGAGGTTCATAATGAGATTCTCTCAAAGGCCTCAGGCCTAGGGATATTCGGTCTGATATCAATACTTTCGATTTATCTTGTACCACTTAGGATATTTTATTGCTCGATGCAGGCAGAAAATGTACGAATTAAACAATCTGGCTTGCTGGGGATGGTTTTTGTCAGCGGCTTTATGATTTTTGGATTGACAGTAGAAGTGCTTAATTTGACCATGGCCGCCGCCTTTTATGCCTTGACCGTCGCTGTCCTTTTGGCAGCATGTTGCAATATTCATTCAGGTGATCAATCACCGTGTAAATCCGAATAAGGATAGTCATGCTTTTTAGTATAGTCATTCCAAGCTGGAATAATCTGCCTTACCTGAAACTTTGTGTGGAAAGTATCAGGAGACATTCGCGGCGTGAACATGAAATTATTGTGCACCTGAACGATGGTTCTGATGGCTCTCTTGAATGGGTCAAGTCAGAGGGAATTAAGTACACGCAGAGTGACAAGAATGTCGGCGTGTGCCTTTCTGTCAATCTGTTAGTGTCCAAGGCAAGCTGTGATTGGGTGCTGTTCATGAACGACGATATGGTTGCTGCGCCCGGTTGGGATACAGCATTTGTCGATGCGATTGCGTCGCAGGATAGCGATCTGGTCATGTATTTCGGCACACTGATTCAGCCGGACAACGGCAGGAATGCCAACATCATTGCGCAGAATTTCGGCGAAACGCCTGAAACTTTTGACGAGGCGCAATTTCTGTCGCAATTCATGTCCGATAATCGCGGTGACAGGGAAGGGGCTGCCTGCCAGCCTACGCTATTTCACCGCAGATGGTGGAGCATGCTGGGCGGTTACAGCCTGGAATTTAGCCCAGGGATGAGTTCGGATGATGATTTGCTGATGAAATTCTGGGTGGCGGGCTGCCGTACCTTCCGCATCGTGGGGAAAAGTCGTTTCTATCATTTCGGTTGCAAGAGTACGGGACGTATCAAGCACAATCTGGGCGGTCGCATCTTCGTGATGAAGTGGGGGGTCACACAGATTGAGTTCAGTCGTTTATATATGCCATCACTCAGAAATGCGGATGGAGGAAAGACTTTTGGTAACCCACATAACTGTATTCGTGGTTCGTGGCTTGGAAAATTGAGACGAGTCATTTATGCGCTACGTTACAACTATCCACTGGAGGACATCGAGGCGTGGGATGCCAAACCGGGTCAGGGGAAGTGGAGCGAGGGCAATTAGTCGACTGAAGCCGATTTTTCCATAAGATCCTGGTAAATCGATTTGCCCATCAGCAAATAGGTGGCTGTTGAAAAGTGCTGGTTATTGCCGGGATACACATCAACCTGTTTCGCTGCTATGGCTTGCCGTACCATTTCAAGTACATTCACCGAATGTACTTTTTTTGCTGCCTCATCCCAGAAGTGTCTGTCCGGATCGAGGTAAGCCGTGGTCTTGTTGGGCACGATAACCCATAAGTTGTTAAATCCCGCCAGTCTTTCCTCAAGTAGTTGCATGTTGCTTATCACATCAGACCCCAGTTCCTGCGGGTTGTCGCTGGCCAGAAACAGTGCATCTTGGCAGCGAGGGTGGCTGAACAGTGTACAGCCGTTCAGAACCTTGGCAGCAATGCTGCCTCGTTCTGTATTCCATAGCCTGAAGTTTGGCTGTGAACGTGCCTGTTCATATTTGTATGTGTTCAGTTTTGTCTGTATCCCGATGGAAATTCTCCCAGAGTAGTCGGGTTTTTTACGATCAATCATTGTGGGTGGCGGGGTTCGCGGCAACTGTGCATCAATGCTGAAATGAAAGTCCATATTTTTGCAGCCAACATATTGAGCCAGACCCGAATTGACATTGCGCTCGACCGTTTCGAGTACGATGTATTTTCCTTTGAATCCCTGAGCGTGTAGCCAGGGTTTAATGTCCTCGCACAGCCCGCGTATGTTTGCCCAGTGTTCGGTATGTACACGCAAGCCGTGCCGCACCAGTTCTGTTTGCCAGACACGCCCAACTGAAAAACTGTCGCCGATAACCAAGATATCCGCATCCTGCCAGCTTGATTGCTTCATGAGTGCGGGATCGACGGAGGGTTGCGGCATGGTCCAACCGAATAGTGATTCCGGCAACAGGCCGATGCGTGTCTGATCGCCTTCGAAGCCTGCCATAGGCAGGAAATACAGGCCGATTGCACCATAAATGCCCAAAATCACAATGATAGAAATTGAAAAGAGTTTGGCGGATTTCATGGTTAGAACTGAAAGTAGAGAAATGGACTGTAATTGCCGAACCTGTCTATGGCAAGAAACAACAAAT
Organism: uncultured beta proteobacterium; assembly: GCA_963784505.1. Classification (GTDB taxonomy): domain Bacteria; phylum Pseudomonadota; class Gammaproteobacteria; order Burkholderiales; family Gallionellaceae; genus Gallionella. Next base: position 15,683 of record CAWASY010000042.1, read on the forward strand.
ACAGCAACAATAAGGCTTGGAGCAGAGCAAGAAAATTGTTGTTGTCCAGGAATTTGAGTGTATTCGAATTGGGTAGCAACCAGACCCAAAGTAGTGCAGGGAAAAGTAGGGAGATCATATCCTTGCCGGATAGACTGGTGGTCAGCAGCAGTTTTCCGTGTATGACTTCATCGAGTGTGACCGGCGTGTAACTGATGCCGAACATGGCGTTGAGTATGACCATCGCCTGAGTGATATTGTCGCTGCGGAATACCACCCAGGCTGCCACGACAGCGATGAAGGTGAGTGTAAAGCTTGCGAGGTTTCCCATCCGGTCGGGCACCCAGCGCAGGTGTTTCTCGGCGATATGTTCGCGCCACAGGTGATTGATGGTGAGATACGCGCCATGCAGTGCGCCCCAGACGATGAATGTCCATCCTGCGCCGTGCCACAGTCCGCCGAGCAGCATGGTTAAGCCCAGATTCAGATAGCGGCGCAACTTGCCCTTGCGGTTGCCGCCCAGCGGGAAGTACAGGTAGTCGCGCAAAAAGCGCGACAGGGTCATGTGCCAGCGGCGCCAGAAATCGATGATGCTGGTGGCCTGGTATGGGGAATCGAAGTTAATCGGCAGCTTGATGCCGAACATCAGCGCGATGCCCAGCGCCATGTCGGTGTAACCGGAGAAGTCGAAATAGATTTGCAGGGTGTATGCCAGTGCGCCGCACCAAGCTTCGTAGATGGTGGGCGTGACGCCGTAATGAACGCCCTCAAAAATCCCGCTGACGTAGGGTGCCAGTGCGTCAGCGCCCATCGTTTTCTTGCAAAGGCCCAGTGTGAAAAGCATCAGGCCGGTGGCGACATGATTCCAGTTGACGCGATAAGTTGAGGGTTTGGCGAACTGAGGCATCATTTCCCCGTGATGCAGCACGGGACCTGCGATCAGGTGAGGGAAAAAAGTCACGAACAGCACGTAGTGCACGAAGTTGTATTCGCGGACGCGTCCCTGATAGGTGTCGACCAGATAGGCGATTTGGGTGAAGGTAAAGAACGAAATGCCCAGCGGCAGGATGATGTTTGCAAAGTTCCAGTCCGTGCCGAGCAAAGCATCAAGGTTGGTTACAAAGAAATTCGCGTATTTGTAGTAACCGAGCAGAGCCAGGTTTGCAGCGATAGCGACGATCAGCAATTGCTTTTTTCTACTATCCACTATCCACTTCCCGCTCCCTGCTTTGGCTATCCACATGCCGAAGGCGTAGTTGCAGATGATGGAGAGCAGCAGCAGGCCGACATAGGCCGGATTCCAGTAGCCGTAGAAGAAAAGGGATGCCAGTGCCAGCCATGCGGCTGCATAGCTGTGATTAATCCGTGATAGCCGGAAAAATCCCAGCAGTACCACGGGCAAATAGAAAAAAATGAAGGCGTAGGAGTTAAATAGCATTAAATACTTCAGCCTGGATGAGCAAGGGAACGTTCGCTGCGTTGAACATGCGCCATGTAACCAGTCAAATTTCCCATTTCGTTCTCTGATTTTTTGGATAACCGCTGTATTATACTGGCTTTGCTCAGAAGCTAATGATTGTGGTTTCCGGGTTTTCAATACATTGCAGGTTGCGTGAGTCGATATTCAAAACATGAGTCAACCTTCCCTAGTTATTTCCATCGTGATTCCGGTCTACAAGGCCGAGCACTGTCTGGATGAATTGTATCGGCGGCTGGTTGCTGCGCTGGAGAGCATTTCAGATAATTTTGAGATTGTGCTGGTCGAGGACTGCGGCGGCGATAATTCGTGGCAGGTTATCGAGAGACTGGCACAGGCCGATACACGGGTTCGCGGTATCCAGTTCAGTCGCAACTTTGGGCAGCATTATGGCATCACGGCAGGACTGGATTATTGTCGTGGTGACTGGGTGGTGGTCATGGATTGCGACCTGCAGGACAGACCAGAGGAAATACCGCGCCTGTATGTCAAGGCGCAGGAAGGATTCGATGTTGTGTTGGCGCGGCGAGGTGAGCGGCGCGACCCGCTCCTGAAACGCGCTACATCATGGTTGTTTTATAAACTGTTTAGCTATCTTGCCGATATCGATTACGACGGGCAAACAGGTAATTTTCGCATCATGTCGCGTCAGGTTGTAGCGAGTTTTCTTCATATGCGTGAGCAGTTGCGTTTTTTTGGTGGATTGGTGCAATGGCTGGGTTTTCCGACTGCCAGCATTGAGGTGGAACATGCCGAACGTTTCGAAGGCAACTCTACTTACACCTTCTCCAAGCTGTGGAAACTCGCCGCAGACACGATCATCGCTTATTCAGACAAGCCGTTGCGTCTCGCGGTACGTTTCGGTTTTATCATGGCATTTTTTGCCTTTTGTTACGGTGTTTATATTTTGGGTCATGCGTTCGTATATGGCTCTCCGATACCAGGTTGGAATAGCCTGATCGTGTCACTGTATTTCATCGGTGGCATTATCATTTCTATCCTCGGTATTATCGGCGTCTATCTGGGCAAGACCTTCGATGAGAGCAAGAAACGCCCTTTGTATATCGTCAGACGTGCAACTTTCGATGAATGAGTTGATCAAGTCCACGCCATGGGACACCGTGGCATTCGGCCTGCCGACCTGGGAAGTGACCGAGTATTCGGCAGCCGCGCTGCAGCAGACATTGCAGACTTCAGGACACCACAGTATCAAGATTGATCCGCTGGTGGATAAGCGCCTGTTGCATGAACATGGTTTCTATTATTGCGACACGCTGATCGAACCGCATTGCAATGCGGTGCGCTTGCGCAAGTTGCAACAGCAAGAGGTTACTATTTCAAAATTGCTTGACGCAGATCAGGCGCTGGCTATCTGCCACGGTGCCTTCTCTCATGGCCGTTTTCATCGTGATTTTAATTTGCCCAAGGCTGCTGCTGATTTGCGCTATGACAACTGGCTTCGGCAATTATTGGATGCAGGACAAGTTTACGGTTTGTACTGGCAGCGTGAGCTGGCAGGTTTTATTGGCTACAGTGGCAACAATCTGTTGCTTCATGCGGTGGCTGAGCAGTATCGCGGCAAGGGCCTGGCCAAATTCTGGTGGAGCGCCGTGTGCAGTGACTTGATGGCAAACGGTCAAGATGAGGTCAAAAGTTCGATTTCCACCAGCAATCTTGCCGTGCTCAATCTATACGTATCGCTGGGCTTTTCCTTTAACCATCCTCAGGATATTTATCACCGACTGACGCCATGAGTTATTTTTATATTTTCATGACTATATTGCTGACCGTGTTTGGTCAGATCACCATCAAGTGGCAGGTGCTTAAAGTCGGCTCATTGCCCGAGGATACGACAGCAAAAATCATCTTTATGCTGCATCTGCTGCTTAACCCCTGGATTATCAGCGCGCTTGCCGCTGCCTTTCTGGCTTCATTCTTCTGGATGGCGGCGATGACCAAGTTGCAATTGAGCCACGCTTATCCTTTCATGGGGCTGACCTTTGTACTGGTGCTGCTGGCCAGCGGCCTGTTTTTTCATGAGCCCATTTCAACACTCAAGGTTTTGGGTGTCGCACTGATCGTGCTGGGTCTGGTTGTGGCAAGTCAGGGCTAGCAGGCGAAGAAATCCCGGATGGCATTGCAAATGCGCCTGATGTCCTCATCTTCCATTTCATAATACAGCGGCAGGCGTAACAGGCAGTCGCTGATATCCTGCGTGACTTGCATACCGCTAGCCACACGGCCATAGCGCTGCCCTGCAGGAGAGGAATGCAGCGGCACGTAATGGAATACCGGGTTGATGCCTTGTGATTTGAGGTGTGCGATCAGTTGGCTGCGTGTATCCAGGCTGTCCAGCAGAATGTAGAACAAGTGCCCGTTACTGTCTTCATCGAAGTGGGCGATGCGAATCCGTCCCTGAAGCGGTGCGAGCAGTGATGCGTAGGCTGTGCAGATGCTGCGGCGTTTGGCGATGATTTCATCGGCACGTTCAAGTTGGGCATACAGAAATGCGCTGACCAGTTCGCTGGGCAAATAGGATGAACCGATATCCATCCAGGTGTATTTGTCGACTTCACCACGAAAGAACTGGCTGCGGTTGGTTCCCTTCTCGCGGATCACTTCGGCGCGCTCGGCAAACCGTGCATCGTTCACTAGCAGCGCGCCACCCTCGCCACTGATGATGTTCTTGGTTTCATGAAAACTCAGACAACCGAAATGCCCGATGCTGCCCAAGGCATGACCCTTATAGGTGGAGAGCAGTGCCTGTGCGGCATCTTCCACGACCAGCAGATTGTGGCGCGCGGCAAGGGCCATGATTTCATCCATCGCACAGGGCACGCCCGCATAATGCACAGGTACGATGGCTTTTGTTCTTGGCGTAATAGCAGCTCCAATCAGCGTCTCGTCGATGTTCAGTGTGTCCGGGCGGATATCCACGAACACCGGCACCGCGCCGCGCAGCACGAAGGCATTGGCAGTGGAGACAAAGGTGTAGGAAGGCAGAATGATTTCGTCGCCAGGCTGTATATCACACAGGATTGCCGCCATTTCCAGTGCGCCGGTACAGGAGTGGGTGAGCAAGGCTTTGTAGCAGCCCAGTTTTTGTTCAAACCAGCGATGGCATTGTTTTGTGTAAATGCCGTCACCTGACAGGTGTCCGTTGGTGACTGCATTGGCGATCAGACTCAGTTCGCGACCAATGATGAACGGCTTGTTGAATGGGATATTTTTCATTGTGCCTCATGCGATGGTTGTATGGGATGCTTGCCGCAGGTGTCGCCGCGACATAACAGGTACAAGGTGTCGCCGCCCAGTTGGTATTTTTTGTACACATCGTCCGCCTGCGGTGGTGTGTCAAAAGCAACCATATTGCCTGTGCCATTCCCCAGGGCAAGCGCAATGACAAATCCTTCGTTCCAGTTTGCCTGGGATACCTTGATGGCGGGGCGTGGAAAGGTCAGTGCGTCGATATAGGCTGCGACACTCATGCCGGGCGCGGCAACATCAACGGTTGATAGCAGCTGTCCATTCGTTATGCGCAGTATGTCTTCGGCGGTGGCGCGATAATTTTCACCCCGGTAGTGGTGCTGGTAATAGGGGAAGGCAAACAGTACGATGAGCAGTTGCAAGGCGATCATGCCAATAAGCCAGCGCTGTGTAACCACCTGTGCCTGATTGCCCGCTTCCCAGATCGGCCAGGCGATCACTAACGCGAAGACTGGATAGATAGGTAGCAGGTAACGCGCTGCGCTGGTCGGTGCAATCCAGTAGGGCAGGGTGTTGATAAGCGCAATCAGCAGTGCGGCCTTCCACCAGCCAGTCCAGACCCATGATTTCGCAAACAATCGGTATTTCCAGGTGAAGTATAGGGCCAGCATGGCTGCCGGTGCCAGACGCAGCAGGGTTTCGAACGGGAATAGCAGCAGTTTTGACAGATATTCGCCTAGGTCGTGCGGCATGAGTTTGTCGGTGATTTCCCACAGCATGAATCCCCCTTGCGCGGGGCTGCTCACGGCGTAGTGATACCAAATCAACGGTGCACAGAGCGCAAGCGTGTGCAGCAGTATCGAGCGTTTGCCGAGCAGAAACTGACGATACTGCGGGTTTGCCATGAACACCAGTGCAGAAATTCCATAAAAGGCGTAGGCCGTGAAGGTCTTGATCAGGAAGGCGACGGTTAGTGTTGCAACGGCCAGCACCAGCAGGAACACGCGGCGATCCAGTAAGGCCAGCCACAACAGTGCAATGGCCCCAAATATGGCAAGGCCAAAGGTAGGGTCAACATAGGCTAGCCAGCCACGGTATGAAATCAGATCGGCCAGCGTTGCAAAAATCAGCGCCGAGAATGCGGCAAAACCGGCATCGTCGGTGAGTTTGTGGGCGAGTTTTGCAACCAGCAGGCCGGTTGCGATCGTGGATGTAATGGCAAGGATGCGTGTAGCTTCCAGAATGTGTTGCCACCCTAAAAGCTTGGCCAGAGGAATAATCATCCAGACGAACATCGGATTCTGGTTCAGATTCACACCGAAACGGGTTTTGGTGAGCCAGTGTCCGTGCTGCATCATTTCCATCGCAGCCAGCGGAAAGACCGCTTCTTCGCCGACGTAATAGAACCAGATCGTCGGCAGCAGAGCCAGTGATGTGATTGCATACAGCCACCATAAACGTCTTGTATTCAAATTTAACTCCACTATGACTGTGCACGATTGCGTGGTACGTCTTTGGAAAATGCTGTGTTAGCAGTGAAAAAGGGGCGATTTTATCAGGGTTTTTCTCAAGACTATCGCGTTACACTGTCCGCCGACAGGCTATTCCATATCTGCTCGCCCATGAGCAGGTAGCCGGTCGTCGATACATGCGTGTTGTTTGCCGGATATAGATCAACGGTGTTTGCAGCGATAGCCTGGTTGAAGGCCTTCAGCAGGTTGGGCGATTTAAAGCGCCGTTCTGCTTCATTCCAGAATTGTTTTTTAGGATAAAGATAGACAGTTGATTTGTTGGGCACAAATACCCAGACTGGCGTGAGCCCCTTAAGGCGTGCATTGAGTTGTTCGATATTGTCGAGCGCGTTGGCATTGATTTCACCCGCTTGGTCATAGCCCAGAAATAGCGCATCGTGGCATGCAGCATGACTGAACAGTTTACAGCCTTGCGCTACGCGAGCCAGCCTGATCTCATTGGGCAACAGCCAGGACTTGAAGTCTGCAGAACCGCTTTTGCGTTCATATTCCAGTACATTTAGCCGGGTTCGGATTCCTGTCGAGAGTTTTCCTGAATAGTCTTTGAAATTTAAATCCATGCTAGTGGCAGGCGGATATCGTGGCGTATCCGTTTTGCTGCTGGAATGGTATTGCATCTGCTGGCAGGCTAGCGAGTGATGCAAATCGTTTTCAAGATTGCGCTCAACGGACTCAAATACCACCTGCTTTCCGGAAAATCCCTGTGCGCGCAGCCAGGGGACAAAATCCTCGCAGATGCCGCGTAAGCTATCCCATGATTCAGTACGTACTTTCAAACCTTTCTGGGTCAGCACGGTTTGCCAGACGCGGCCATCGGAAAAACTGTCCCCGATCACCAGTACATCCGCATCCTTCATGGAGGCTTGTTGCATCCATTTTGCATCAATGGCCGGTTGCGGTTTAGTCCAGCCGAACAGGTATTCAGGCAAAAGCCCCATGCGGGTCAACTCGCCCTGAAAAGTCGCGAACGGCAGGAAGTAAAAGCCGATGGCGCCATACAGCGCCATGCTAGCAAAAACCAGTATCGAGAAAAATTTGGCGAATTTCATCGTGGCGTATCAGTTGTTTTATCAATCTTTTGTCCCCTCCCATGCGATGCGGGGGAGGGTGTGGGAACGGTCATGGCAAGTTCATCGTCAGAGGGGCTATTCATTCCATAACCGTTAGAACTGGAAGTACAGGAACGGACTGTAACTGCCAAAACGGTCTATCGCAAGGTATAGAAAATACACCACGGCCACAGCCTGAATAGTGGCAAGGGGGTAGCTGTGCTTGATAAATGTAAGCCGCGTGGAATTGGGAAATAGCCATACCCAGGCCAGTGAAAAGAACAGCAATTTAGACAGGTCCCGTCCAGACAGGTCGGTGACCAGCAATAATTGTCCGTGTAGCACAGCATCAAGTGTCAGTGGACGAACACTGATGCCGAACATGGCGTTGAGTATGACCATCGCCTGAGTGATATTGTCGCTGCGGAATACCACCCAGGCTGCCACGACAGCGATGAAGGTGAGTGTAAAGCTTGCGAGGTTTCCCATCCGGTCGGGCACCCAGCGCAGGTGTTTCTCGGCGATATGTTCGCGCCACAGGTGATTGATGGTGAGATACGCGCCATGCAGTGCGCCCCAGACGATGAATGTCCATCCTGCGCCGTGCCACAGTCCGCCGAGCAGCATGGTTAAGCCCAGATTCAGATAGCGGCGCAACTTGCCCTTGCGGTTGCCGCCCAGCGGGAAGTACAGGTAGTCGCGCAAAAAGCGCGACAGGGTCATGTGCCAGCGGCGCCAGAAATCGATGATGCTGGTGGCCTGGTATGGGGAATCGAAGTTAATCGGCAGCTTGATGCCGAACATCAGCGCGATGCCCAGCGCCATGTCGGTGTAACCGGAGAAGTCGAAATAGATTTGCAGGGTGTATGCCAGTGCGCCAGCCCAGGCTTCATAAGCGGTGGGGAGCATGCCGACTGACATACTGTGTTGTACACCGTTGAAAATGCCGCTGGCGTAAGTCGCCAGTTCGTCGGCCAGCAGTGTTTTTTTGCAAAGCCCTAGTGTAAACAGCATCAGGCCGGTGGCGACATGATTCCAGTTGACGCGATAGGTTGAGGGTTTGGCGAACTGAGGCATCATTTCCCCGTGATGCAGCACGGGACCTGCGATCAGGTGAGGGAAAAAAGTCACGAACAGCACGTAGTGCACGAAGTTGTATTCGCGGACGCGTCCCTGATAGGTGTCGACCAGATAGGCGATCTGGGTGAAGGTAAAGAACGAAATGCCCAGCGGCAGGATGATGTTTGCAAAGTCCCAGTCCGTGCCGAGCAAAGCATCAAGGTTGGTTACAAAGAAATTCGCGTATTTGTAGTAGCCGAGCAAGGCCAGATTCGCAGCGATTGCCACGATCAGCAATTGCTTTTTTCTACTATCCACTATCCACTTCCCGCTCCCTGCTTTGGCTATCCACTTGCCGAAGGCGTAATTGCAGATGATGGAGAGCAGCAGCAGGCCGACATAGGCCGGATTCCAGTAGCCGTAGAAGAAAAGGGATGCCAGTGCCAGCCATGCGGCTGCAAAGTTGTGATTTATCTTCCCCAGCTTGAAAAATACAAGCAGCGTAAGGGGAAGATATAAAAAAATGAAACCGTAGGAATTGAATAACATCAGCCAACTGACTTGATGAGCAATAAAAGATTTACCGGTAAAAGGAAAGTGGATTTCATCAAAGCAGTCGAAAAATCTGGTACGCTATTTTATCAGGATTTTTTGCAGGACAGGTGCGATGGCGATTTATGCGGTGGGGGATATTCAGGGCTGTCACACGGAATTGGTGCAGTTGCTGGAAAAAATACACTTTGACCCGGCGGCAGATCAACTCTGGTTGGTTGGTGACCTGGTCAATCGGGGGCCGGATTCCTTGCAGGTGTTGAGGCTGATTAAAAGCTTGGGCGAGGCTGCGATTACGGTGCTGGGCAATCACGATTTGCATTTGCTGGCGGTAGCGGGTGGTACGGGAAAATTGCACCGTGGTGATACGCTGGACGAAATTTTGAACGCGCCGGATCGAGAGGAATTACTGAACTGGCTGCGCAATCAGCGCATGTTGTACTCGGAGGGTGAGTTGGTGCTGGTGCACGCAGGCTTGCTGCCTGGCTGGACAGTGGCGCAGGCGAAAAGTTTGGCGAGCGAAGTGGAAGCTGCGCTGCGCGGTGAGGATTATGCGGATTTTCTCGCGCATATGTACGGTAATCAGCCTAATGCGTGGGATGATGCACTGACAGGTTACAAACGGTTGCGGGTAATAACCAATGCGCTCACTCGCATGCGTATCTGCACCGATGAGGGTGAGATGGAGTTTTCCTTCAAGGCGGAGCAGCAGAATATTCCCGATGGTTATCAACCCTGGTTTGATATTGCCGGGCGTGCCAGTTCCGGTGTGACCGCGATATTCGGTCACTGGTCGGCGCTGGGGCTGATGATCAAATCCAATGCCATCGCGCTCGATACCGGTTGCTTGTGGGGCGGCCCGCTCACCGCGATACGTCTGGAAGACCGCGAGGTGATACAGGTTGCATGTGCCGATTCTGCAGTGGCCAAGCACTGGTGATGGCAAGATTTCTTTATACACTGGTGCTGTGCTTGCTGCTGCCCTTCATTTTTATGAAGCTGGTGATGCGCGCCAGACGGCAGCCCGAGTACTTGCAGCATCTCGGTGAGCGGTTCGGGTTTTACCGGAAGAGGTGCGACAAGTCGGTCATCTGGTTGCATGCGGTATCGGTGGGCGAGACGCGCGCGACGGTGAGTCTGGTTAAAAAACTGTGTACGGCCTATCCGGATTGCCAAATCCTGTTAACTCACACCACACCGACCGGGCGTGCGACATCCGAACAACTGTATGGCGATGCGGTCATGCGCGCCTATCTTCCCTATGATTATCCTTTTGCAATCAGGCGTTTTTTACGTCATTTCAGGCCTAAAATCGGCATTTTGATGGAGACTGAAATCTGGTTTAACCTGATACATGAAGGTCATGAGGCGGCCGTTCCAATGCTGTTGCTCAATGCGCGATTGTCCGAAAAATCTGCTGCGGGGTATGCGCGAGTCGCAACGCTTGTACGAAGCGCATTGCATGAATTGACGCATGTTTCTGCGCAAACAGCCGCTGATTCTGCCCGTTTAACCCGACTGGGTGCGCGCAATGTGTCGGTGATGGGCAATCTCAAGTTCGACATCGTGCCGCCACCTGCCATGTTGGAATTGGGTAACGTGCTACGCGAACAATTTGGGAAAAATCGACAGGTGTTTCTCGCGGCGAGTACCCGCGAAGGTGAGGAAGCCTTGTTGCTCGACGCTTGGCAGGCCGTGCATATCGATGCGTTGCTGGTGATTGTGCCGCGCCACCCACAACGTTTCGCCGATATCGCGGCCATGCTGGACAAGCGCGGCTTGAGCTATCAGAAACGCAGCGAACACAGGCCGATTGCGCCCGATGTACAGGTGGTGTTGGGTGACAGCATGGGGGAGATGTTTGCCTATTACGCGGCTGCTGATCTTGCCTTCATCGGCGGTAGCTTGTTGCCATTCGGTGCACAGAATCTGATTGAGGCCTGTTCGGTCGGCACCCCGGTGCTGATCGGCCCGCACACCTTCAATTTTGCCGATGCAACGCGCCTTGCAATTGAGGCGGGTGCGGCGATACGGGTAGAGGATGCAACGGAACTGGTGCAAACGGCACATAAACTGCTGGGCGATGCCGATGCGCTAATCGCAATGAAACAACAGGGAATCAGGTTTGTCGCCGCGCATCAGGGTGCGACAGACAAGGCCCTGATTGTCATTGCAAAGCATTTCGCGTAGCGTTTCGTTCTCCCCCTCCCCCGCAAAGCGGGGGAGGGCTGAGGAGAGGGATGCGGTTATTGCAGATTGTTTGAGGGGTTGATGGGTTCTATATCGGGTTCGACTACGTTTACCCCTTTTTTGGTGATGATGCGTACACGGTCGCCGATCTTGAAATCATCCGGTTTCCCAGGCTGCATGACATAGCTGCTCTGTTCTTCGCCATCCAGTTTCACCCAGATTTCCAGCCCCTGCTTACTGGCGATACCCGCCTGATTACCAAGTGTGCCGCCTAGCACGGAGCCGAACACCGATCCAACAACTGCACCCCGGCCAGCCCCTGTGCCTGCGCCGCCAACCTGGCCGAAGATGCTGCCTGCCATGCCGCCGCCGTTCGAGCTATTATCCATTTCGATGGGTTGGACGCTTTCGATTACGCCCAGTTTGACGACTTCCTTACGGGCAGAACCTACGCCATGTCCGCCGCTACCGACGCAGCCGGTAAGCAGCAAGGCCATAGTGAATAGCAATGCGCGCAGCATTTACAGTACTATTTCAAAGCCAAAATGCTGTTCGAATTTCGCCATGATTTCCGTACGGGATGGCGTATGGTTCTGTCCACCGCGACTGGCAATCTTGATGGAACCCATCAAGGAGGCCAGACGGCCAGTGCTCTCCCATGCCCAGCCTTGTTGAATGCCGTACATCAGGCCTGCGCGGTATGCATCGCCGCAACCGGTCGGATCGACAATCGCTGCGGGCTTCGGTGTCGGAATGGCGATTTCACGGCCTTCGGTGTAGATCATCGAGCCGTCGCTACCTAGCGTCACGATCAGTGCAGTGACGGACTGTGCGATTTCCTTAAGCGACTTGCCGGTTTTCTCGATGAGCATTTGTGCCTCGTAATCATTGACGGTTACATAGGTGGCCTGGTCGATGAAACGCAGCAGATCGGGGCCGGAGAACATCGGCATGCCCTGACCTGGATCGAATACAAATGGCACGCCCGCTTCGACGAATTGCTCGGCGTGTTCGATCATGCCGGTACGACCGTCAGGCGAGACGATACCCAGTGTGACGTTGGCCGCGTCGCTAACCCTGTTCTGTTCGGAAAATCCCATCGCACCCGGATGGAAAGCGGTAATCTGGTTGTCGTCCAGATCGGTGGTGATAAAGGCTTGTCCGGTAAAACTGTCCGGTACATGGCGAATATGGGCTTGTGAGATGCCAAGTTTTTCCAGACGGCGCGCGTAGGGGGCAAAATCGTCGCCGATGGTCGCCATGATCAGCGGGTTACCGCCGAGCAGATTCAGGTTGTAGGCGATGTTGCCGGCGCAGCCACCGTATTCACGGCGCATCTCAGGTACCAGAAACGCGACGTTCAGGATGTGGATTTGTTCGGGCAGGATATGCTTTTTGAATTGATCCTTGAACACCATGATGGTGTCATAGGCCATTGAACCGCAGATAAGTGTATTCATGCTATTCCTTTGATTGTGGTTGTGTGTTTTTCAGCGCGTGAATCGCGGCATCGTAGTTCGGTTCGTGTGCGATATCGTCCACCAGTTCCGCATGTAGCACGCAGTTGTCTTCATCCAATACCAGTACGGCGCGAGCCGTCAGGCCAGCCAGTACGGTATCGGCAACTTTTACGCCGTAATTGCGCATGAAATCGCGGCCGCGCATCAAGGATAAGGGCACGACATTTTCCAGTCCTTCGGCTACGCAAAATCGGCTCATCGCGAACGGCAAATCGGCGGAGATCACCAGTACGACGGTATTGTCCAGTGCACTGGCTGCCGCGTTGAATTTGCGGGCGGATGTCGCGCACAGCGGAGTATCCAGACTCGGCACGATGTTCAGTACCTTGCGTTTTGTACCGAAACTTTCAAGCGTGACATCAGCCAGATCCTTGTTCACCAGCGTGAAGGCGGGCGCAATTGTCCCGGTAGCCGGAAAGGTGCCATACAGGGTGACGGGTGCGCCATCAAGTTTAACGGCGACTTTGTCGGAGGCGTCCCTTTTTTTGGTCATGATGTGTCCTTAAACGTTAAAGGTAGGAATCGATCGGTGGGCAGGCACAAATCAGATTCTTGTCCCCGTAGACATTATCAATTCTGGCGACAGCGGGCCAGAATTTATTGTCGCGTAGCCAGGGGAGTGGGTAGGCCGCCTGCTCGCGGTTGTAACTGTGATGCCAGTCGTTTGCGCTCACGGCGCGCGCGGTATGCGGTGCCTGCTTGAGGACATTGTCCTTTTTATCGACGCGACCTGCAATGACATCATCGATTTCACTTTTAATTGCGATCATGGCCTCACAGAAACGATCCAGTTCAGCCTTGGATTCGCTCTCTGTGGGTTCCACCATCAAGGTATCGACAACAGGGAAGGAGGTGGTCGGTGCATGGAAGCCGTAATCCATCAGGCGCTTGGCAATATCGGCAACTTCAATGCCCGCTTCACGTTTAAAGTCGATGCATTGCAATATCATCTCGTGCGCGCAGCGACCATTTTCGCCCACATACAGGGTGGCATAGTGGTCTTTGAGCGATTCCTTGATATAGTTGGCATTGAGGATCGCCAGGCGGGTCGCCTGGGTTAACCCCTTGCCGCCCATCATCCTGATATAGCCGTAGGAGATCATCAGGATCAGCGCGCTACCGTAAGGCGCCGCCGATACGGCATGAATTCCTTGTTCACCACCGGTCTTAATGACCGGATGGCTGGGTAAAAACGGGGTCAGGTGTGCTGCCACGCCGATGGGGCCGACACCGGGTCCGCCACCGCCATGTGGAATGGCAAAGGTCTTGTGCAGATTCAGATGACACACATCCGCACCGATATTGCCGGGGCTGGTCAGCCCCACCTGCGCATTCATGTTCGCGCCGTCCATGTACACCTGGCCGCCGTTGTCGTGAATGATTTGCGTGACATCCATGATCGATGCTTCGTATACGCCGTGCGTGCTCGGATAGGTCACCATCAGACATGAAAGATCGTTTTTGTGTTGCTCTGCTTTTTCGCGCAGGTCGGCAACGTCGATGTTGCCGTTCTTGTCGCATTTGACTATGACGATGTTCATGCCGCACATCGCTGCGCTGGCAGGATTGGTGCCATGTGCGGAGGAAGGAATCAGCGCGACATTGCGCTGGCCCTCGCCACGCGAGCGGTGATACGCCTGTATGACCAGCAGACCTGCATATTCGCCCGAAGCGCCGCTGTTGGGCTGAAAACTCATCTTTGCGAAACCGGTGATTTCGCAAAGATCCGCATCCAGACCCGCGATGAGTTCCTGATAACCTGTCGCCTGTTCCAGCGGTACAAAGGGGTGCAGGTTGGCGAATGCGGGCCAGGTCAACGCGAGCAGTTCGGCTGCAGCATTGAGTTTCATGGTGCACGAACCCAACGCGATCATCGAATGGGTCAGTGACAGATCCCGGTTTTCCAGTTTCTTGATGTAGCGCATCATCAGCGTTTCTGAATGATAGCCATTGAAAACCGGGTGGGTGAGGATGGCAGACTTGCGCAATTTGATGCGCATGATCTGGGTGTTTACATCCTGTTGCGTTAAGGTGGGCGCGGGTTTGCACGCGGCTTGCGCTAATACGCTGATAATCGCGTTCAAATCATCTATCGAGGTGGTCTGATTCAGCGCAATACGCATGCCTTCGCCAGAATAGTGGAAATTGATTTGAGCCAATTCCGCCAGCGCATGAATTTTGACATTGTCGGTGTGCGCCAATTTGATCGTATCGAAAAAGGCATCATACGCGACGGTATAACCCAGTTCGCTCAATGCATTTGCAAGTGTGACCGCACAAAGATGAACCTGACTTGCAATGCCCAGTAGACCTTTCGGGCCGTGATAAACCGCATACATGCTGGCCATGATCGCCAGTAGCGCCTGTGCGGTGCAGATGTTGGAGGTGGCCTTTTCACGGCGGATATGTTGTTCGCGGGTTTGTAGTGCCATGCGCAAGGCAGGATGTCCATCGGCATCCACTGACACGCCGATGATGCGACCCGGCATGGAACGCTTGTAGGCATCGCGGCAGGCAAAAAAGGCTGCATGCGGGCCGCCGTAACCCATTGGTACACCGAAGCGCTGGGTGGAGCCCAGCACGATATCTGCGCCCCATTCGCCGGGCGGGGTGAGCAATACCAGACTTAAAATGTCGGCTGCAACGGCGATGGTCATGCCGTTCGTTTTTGCACGCGCGACAAAATCGGCGTAGTCATGAATCACGCCATTAACGGCAGGATATTGTAGTAGTGCACCATACATCGAGTCGTGCAGCGTGACGGTGCTGAAATCACCGATCACCAGTTCAATACCTAGCGGTTTTGCACGGGTTTTTAGCAGTTCGATGGTTTGCGGAAAACATTCGTGCGAGACGAAAAAGCTGTTTTTGCCGACGGCATCGCGAGAACGAAGACCGTGCATCATGGTCATCGCCTCTGCCGCAGCAGTGGCTTCATCGAGCAAGGACGCATTGGCGATTTCCATGCCGGTCAGATCGATCACCATGGTTTGAAAATTGAGCAATGCTTCCAGACGACCCTGTGCGATTTCGGCCTGATAGGGGGTGTAAGCGGTATACCAGCCCGGATTTTCCAGCACGTTGCGCTGAATTACCGGAGGCACGATGGTGTCGTAATAACCCAGGCCGATATAGCTCTTGTACAGTTTGTTTTTTGCCGCAATGCCGCGCAGATGTTCAAGGTAGGCATATTCGGTCATGCCATCCGCGAGATTCAGCGGCGCATCTAGGCGGATCGCGGCCGGGATGGTTTGATCGATCAGTGCATCAAGAGAGGGCGCATCAATTTTGCGCAACATTTCCTGAACGTCATCGTCTGACGGGCCGTTGTGGCGAGTTACAAATTGGTCGGTGTGGTGCATTCGGGAGCCTTGAGAAGAGAGAATAACGATAGTGGAAGGGGGAAGAGATCGCACCTTCGTGCTCAAGGGGGAAGGGTAAAACCCAAGGCACGCATGGCGCGCTACCCTTCCCTCTTTACCCTTCCCGGTCTTTAGTGTGCTTCGCTGTCAACCAGCGCCTGATAGGCGGCAGCGTCCATTAATGCGGTTACATCGGCTGCATTGTCCGGCTTCATTTTGAACATCCATGCGCCGTAAGGATCGCTGTTAATGGCTTCGGGGGTGCTGTCCAGATCGCCGTTTACCGCAGTGACCGTCCCGTTGATCGGTGCGTACACATCGGCAGCGGCCTTGACGGATTCAACCACGGCGCATTCTTCGCGCGCATTCATATGGCGTCCAACGGCGGGCGTTTCGACGAATACCATGTCGCCCAGCAATTCCTGCGCATGTTGCGTGATACCGATGCTAACCGTGCCGTCTGCTTCGGTTTTGACCCATTCGTGGGAGGCGGTGTATTTCAGATTGGATGGATTGCTCATGGTATCTCCTTATTAGGTAATTTAGTCGTGAGACGTAAGACGTAAGTTGAAAATCCGCGTAGCGACAACGCCAACTTACTACTTACCACTTACGTCTTTATAAACAGCTCTTGCCATTGCGCGCGAAGGGATACTTTACCACTTGTGCGTTCAGCATTTTATCGCGAATTGCGACCTGCACGGTGTCGCCGATGGTAACTTCTTTCGGGACACGCGCCAGGGCGATGGATTTTTCAAGCGTAGGCGAGAAACTGCCGCTGGTGATTTCACCTGATCCCTGAGTGGTGTGTACCTTCTGATGACCGCGCAACACGCCGCGATCGAGCAACACCAGGCCGATCATTTTGTGTGTGGGCGGGTTGGCTAACAGTGCCGCCTTGCCGATGAAGTCCCGTTCACTCTTCAAGTCCACTGTCCAGGCAAGCCCCGATTCCAGTGGGCCGACTGTTTCGTCCATGTCCTGCCCGTACAGATTCATGCCCGCTTCCAGACGCAAAGTGTCGCGCGCGCCCAGACCGATGGGTTTTACACCCGCTTTATTTAATGCATACCAGAACGCCTCGACTTTTTCCTTTGGCAGCATTACTTCGAAGCCATCTTCGCCGGTGTAGCCGGTGCGAGCTACAAAATATTCACCGCAATCGGCAGCTTGAAAGTTCTGCAAACCTTCGGTTGCCGCCTTGGTATCCGGTAACACCTGCCAGACCTTTTCGCGTGCATTCGGTCCCTGTATGGCGACCATCGCCAGATCGTCACGTGAGGTGATTAGCAGGTGAGCTGCGGCCTGTCCTGAGCTTGTCGAAGTGGCCTGTTCTTTCATCCACGCGATGTCCTTGTCGGCCGTACCCGCATTGACTACGATACGGAACCATTCTTCGGTCATGAAGTAGATGATCAGGTCATCGATCACGCCGCCGTCAGGGCGCAGCATTGCGGAATACAGCGCTTTGCCGGGCAGGGTGATCTTGTCGGCATTGTTGGCCAGTAAATATTTCAGGAACGCCCGAACGCCCGTACCCTTCACATCCACAACGCGCATGTGACAGACGTCGAACATGCCGCAATCATTGCGTACCTGATGGTGCTCGTCGATTTGCGAGCCGTAATTGACCGGCATATCCCAGCCGCCGAAGTCGACCATTTTTGCGCCCATTGCGCGGTGTGCTGCATTTAAAGGCGTAGTTTTAAGCGTTGTCATGTAGGCTTTCCAAAAATAAAAAAGGCGTAGCAGAATTGTCTGCTACGCCCCATCTGTCCTTGGTACCTGAGAGATTACAAAACTCCAGCCAATGTGGTCATTAGCGGTTCTTGCCTGCCCCTTCGGTGGTTGGTTGCCCAACGCTCTCCAGATTTGCCTGCGCCAATAGTTCTTTTGCCTGAGCGGTTACGGGTGTTACGCCTTCGGCGGTGGTATAAAACCACGCTCTCCCATTGGTCTAAACGGCGGTGTCAATTATGCTGGATTCGCCAAATCCTGACAACGGTTTTTTATCAACAGAGGATTCTGTGCTATTGCCGAGTCAGTGGGCTATTTTGCAGCAATGGCACGGGGAGCGTGCCCTGCGTTGCAGGCAGATCCAGCCGTCGTGCCAGCGTGAAATGTTTGACCCAGAAATGGTCGTTCAGGCTGGAAACCATGACATCGCCCGTATTGGTACTGGATGCGTGGATAAACTGATTGTCGCCCATATAAATTCCGACATGGGAAATCCGGTGCGCAAAGCTGAAAAACACCAGATCGCCCGGATGCAGATCCTTGAGTCCGATGCGGTCGCCAATTTCGCTCAGGGCTTTTGAGCTGTGTGGCAAATTCAACCCTTCGACGCGATCAAAAATGTAACGCACAAATCCGCTACAGTCAAAACCGCTTGCAGGGTTGCTGCCGCCCCTAGCGTACGATATGCCTTCAAAATTGAGCGCGTAATGAAGCAGATTCTGCATTTTGTCAGGCAAGGATTTCAAAAAGCCCTGCTCGACGGGTACGGATTCCTGTTCTGCTGCATGAATCAGGCAGCTGAACAGGATTGCGCAGATAAAAAACAGGGTGCGTTGCATGATCGGATTCAGATTAGCCAGCTAGTTTTTTGAGCAGGATTTCGTTAAGTTGCGCAGGGTTGGCTTTCCCTTTGCTGGCCTTCATTGCAAGGCCCACGAAGAAACCAAACAGTTTGTCACGGCCTGATCGGTATTCGGCAACCTTGTCTGCCTGCGTGGCGATGATTTCGTCCACCAGTGCCTCAATCGCGCCGGAGTCGGAAACCTGTTTCAATCCTTTGGAGTCAATAATGGTATCAGCATTCCCGCCTTCGGCCCATAGGGTACGGAAGACTTCCTTGCCGCCCGCGTTGGAGATGGTGCCATCCGCGATACGCACCAGCATGCCACTCATCTGCTGCGGTGTGACGGGGCATTGCGACATCTCCAGACCATCGCGATTGAGTTGCGCGGACAGTTCGCCAATAAGCCAGTTTGCGCACAGCTTGGAATTTTTCTCGCTGACGGTGTTGACGCAGGAATCGAAAAAGTCGGCCATTTCACGACTGGAGGTCAGGCTGTTGGCATCATAGGTGGTCAGGCCGTGTGTTCCGGTGTAGCGCCCGCGACGGGCTACTGGCAGTTCGGGCAGCGTGGCGCGCACGGCTTCGAGCATTTCGGGTGTGATGTCCAGCGGCAATAGATCCGGATCAGGGAAATAACGGTAATCGTGCGCGTCTTCTTTGCTACGCATTGCGCGCGTTTCGCCGGTGTCCGGATTGAACAGGATGGTGGCCTGTTGGATTTTTCCGCCGTTCTCGATGGTGTCGATCTGCCATTGCACCTCGTAGTCGATAGCCTGTTGCATATATTTGAATGAATTGAGGTTTTTTATCTCGCGGCGTGTGCCAAGTTCTTCGCCCGGGCGACGCACCGATACGTTCACATCGCAGCGGAACGAGCCTTCCTGCATGTTGCCATCCGAGATGCCGATCCAGCGCACCAGCGTGTGTAACGCCTTCGCATAGGCTACGGCTTCAGCGGCAGAGCACATGTCCGGCTCGGAGACGATTTCCAGAAGAGGCGTGCCGGCGCGGTTCAAGTCGATGCCGGTCATCCCTTGCGATGCGCCGTGTACCGATTTCCCCGCGTCTTCTTCCAGATGGGCGCGGGTGATGCGCACCACCTTTTCGTAAGGTTTGAGTCCTGAGTCTGTCGAAGCGCCGGACAGCGGTTCAACCTGTATGGTCAACGCACCCATGCCGACCACTGGCAGGTCGAACTGGCTGATCTGATAGCCCTTGGGCAGATCAGGGTAAAAATAATTCTTGCGTGCGAACACCGAGCGCGGTGCGATGTGCGCACCAACTGCCAGACCAAACTTGATGGCGCGTTCAACTGCGCCCTTGTTCAATACTGGCAGCACGCCGGGCAGCGCGATGCTTACCGCATCTGCCTGTGTGTTGGGCTCGGCACCATAGGTGGTGGAGGCGCCCGAAAAGATTTTGGTGGTGGTGGACAGTTGCGTATGCACTTCCAGCCCTATAACGATTTCCCAAGACATAAACTTGATCCTTACAGTGGCGAGCGACTGTGCCAGTCGGTCGCCAGTTGATATTGGTGTGCGACATTCAGCATGCGTGTTTCATCGAAATAGTTACCGATGATCTGCAAACCGACCGGCATATTATTTTCCCCGAAACCGCAGGGAATGGACATGCCCGGCAGGCCTGCCAGATTCACCGCGATGGTGTAGATGTCGGACAGATACATCTGCACCGGATCGTCGCCTTTTTCGCCCAGATTGAATGCGGTGGACGGGCTGGTTGGCCCCATGATCACATCGCATTGCGTAAATGCGTCGGTAAAATCCTGCGCGATCAGGCGGCGGATCTTCTGCGCCTGCAAGTAATACGCATCGTAATATCCGTGCGAAAGCACATATGTGCCGATCATGATGCGGCGTTTTACTTCCTCCCCAAAACCCTGCGAACGGCTTTTTTCGTACATGTCGGCCAGATCGGTGTAATCAGGGGCGCGATAACCGTAGCGCACACCGTCAAAGCGCGACAGGTTGCTGGAGGCTTCCGCCGGAGCCAGTACGTAGTACACCGGCACGGCCAATTTAGAGTTGGGCAGGGTGATGTCGACTACCGTTGCCCCCAATTTTTGGTATTCGTTGATGGCGTCCATCACGCGGGTGGCGACATCCTGCGACAGACCTTCTGCGAAGAATTCACGCGGCAGTCCGATGCGCAGGCCTGCGAGCGGCTTATTCAGGTCGCGGGTGTAATCTTCCTTGTCGCGTTGCAATGAGGTCGAGTCGCGTTCATCGAAACCGCTCATCACGTTCAGCATCAGCGCGCAGTCCTCTGCACTTTTTGCCATCGGGCCTGCCTGGTCGAGGCTGGAGGCGAAGGCGATCATGCCGTAGCGCGATACGGTGCCATAGGTGGGCTTGATGCCGGTGATGCCGCACAGTGCTGCCGGTTGGCGTATCGAGCCGCCGGTATCGGTGCCGGTTGCCGCCGCACAGAGTCGCGCTGCCACGGCTGATGCTGCGCCACCCGAACTGCCGCCGGGTACGGCCTGGTGATTCCACGGATTTCTGACCGGGCCGAAATAGGAGGTTTCGTTGGAAGAGCCCATCGCGAATTCGTCCATATTGGTCTTGCCCAGATTTATTGCGCCGGCCTGATTGAACTGTTCGATGACATGCGCGTCATAGGGGGCAATGAAGTCCGCCAGCATCTTCGAGCCACAGGTGGTGCGCCAGCCTTTCGCGCAGAAGATGTCCTTCTGTGCAATCGGGATGCCGGTAAGCGCCTGTGCCTTGCCCTGTGCCAGCAATTCGTCGGCAGCGCGTGCCTGTGCGAGGCTGGTTTTTGCATCAACGGTAACATAGGCATTGAATACCGGATTATGCGTTGCGATGCGGTCAAGATAAAGTTGGGTTAACTCTACACTGGAAATTTTCTTCGCGGCCAGCAAGCCGGATAGTTGTTTAAGTGATGCGTTTATCATTGTCTTTAACAGGGGAAGGGGGAAGCGTAAAGGGGGAAGGGGAAAACCTTCGCGCCGTTGTTATTCTTCTCCCTTCTCCCTTCTCCCTTAACTATTCGATGACTTGTGGGACCAGATACAGGCCGGATTCGACTTGCGGTGCGATGGACTGGAAAAGTTCGCGTTGATCGGTTTCGGTGATCTTGTCCTCACGCAGGCGCTGTGAAAGGTCCTGTGCATGCGACATGGGCGCGATACCTGTGGTATCGACTGCCTGCATTTGTGCGATCAGTTCAAAAATGCCGGAAAGCTGGGCTCTGGCGGCTTCGATTTCAGTGTTGTTCATGGACAGTCGTGCGAGGCGCGCAACCTTTTGAACATCGGCGGTACTTAATGACATAGTAAAAGCTTTATATAAATGAGAATGATAGGGTATCATATCGCGTTTGTATCGCACACCATTTTAGAATTTTCGGGAATCAACATGTTTGGACTTTTTAACGGCTACTTTTCTAATGACTTGGCAATTGACCTGGGGACGGCGAATACGCTGATCTGGGTGCGTGGGCAAGGCATCGTGCTCGATGAACCTTCAGTGGTTGCGATTCGCCAGGAAGGTGGCCCCAATGGCAAGAAGATCATTCAACAGGTCGGACTGGGTGCCAAGCAGATGTTGGGCCGTACACCCGCCAACATTACGGCGATTCGTCCGATGAAGGATGGCGTTATTGCCGATTTTACCGTCACCGAGCAAATGCTCAAGCAATTCATCCGCAAGGTATACAAGGCCAGTTTGTTCAGCCCTAGTCCGCGTATCGTGATCTGCGTGCCCTGTGGCTCTACTCAGGTTGAGCGTCGTGCGATTCGCGAATCTGCGGTGGGTGCCGGTGCGCGTCGCGTCGAATTGATCGAGGAACCGATGGCGGCTGCGATCGGCGCAGGACTGCCGGTAGAAGAGGCGACCGGATCGATGGTGGTGGATATCGGCGGCGGGACGACCGAAGTCGGCGTGATCTCGCTGGGCGGTACCGTGTATTCAGGTTCGGTGCGTGTGGGCGGCGACAAGTTCGACGAGGCGATCATCAATTACATCCGCCGCAACTACGGTATGCTGATCGGCGAAACAACCGCTGAGGAAATCAAGAAGACCATCGGTTCCGCTTTCCCGGGTTCCGAGGTGCGCGAAATGGAAGTCAAGGGGCGTAATCTGGCCGAAGGCGTGCCGCGCAGCTTCACTATTTCCAGCAATGAAATTCTCGAAGCGCTGACCGATCCGCTTAATAACATCGTCAGTGCTGTAAAAATTGCGCTGGAACAGACACCGCCGGAACTGGGTGCGGATATTGCCAACAAGGGAATGGTGTTGACCGGCGGCGGTGCATTGTTGCGCGACATTGACCGTTTGTTGATGGAAGAAACCGGTTTGCCTGTACTTATCGCCGATGAACCGCTGACTTGCGTGGTGCGTGGCTCCGGTCGTGCACTGGAAAGCATGGACAAGTCGACGGGTATTTTTACGACGGAATAGTGATGGATGGCAAGTAGGGCGTGGGGGCTGGGAAGTCGGGAGTGTTGATTTTCCCACTTCCTGCTTTCCAGCCCCCACTTTCCATTTTTCAGTTCCTACTTCTTACTACCCATTTTTCACTTCCCACATCGATGGACAGCACGCAAACATTTCAGGTTTACAATCGAGGCCCCGGGCCCGCTGCGCGCCTGGTGTTTTTTTCAGTGTTGTCATTGCTGCTGATGTTTGTGGACGCACATTTTCGTTATCTCGAATCGGCCCGCAACGCGCTGGCCGTGCTGGTTTCTCCCGTGCAGCATCTTGCTGCCCTGCCTGGGCTCATCATGCATCAGGGCGCGGATTATCTGGTTTCACAGCAGGCCTTGCAGCAGGAAAATCAGGGGATGCATCGCCAGCATGAACTTGATGCGGCACAATTGGTGCAATTCAAATCAGTCGTGCAGGAGAATCAGCAATTGCGTAATCTGATGGCGGTGCAGCAGCGCCGTGAGGTGGGTGCTCAATTTGCCCGGATAGCCTATGCCGAACGCGATATCTACCGGCGCAAGATACTGGTACAAAAAGGCAGCATGGACCATATTCAGGGCGGTCAGATCGTCATGGATGATAAGGGTATCGTAGGGCAAGTCACCCGTGTTTATCCCTGGTTGTCCGAAGTTACGCTGATCACCGAGAAGGATCATGCAGTGCCGGTACAGGTGCTGCGTAGCGGATTACGCACTGTGGCATTCGGTGCAGGTGATACCAGTCAGTTGTCGCTACGCTATTTGCCGGTCAGCGCGGATATCGTCAAGGGCGATGTGCTGGTAACCTCCGGTATCGATGGTCTTTATCCTTCCGGCATTCCGGTAGCAACAGTTGAAAAGGTCGAGCGCGATGCCGCCTATCCTTTTGCGCAGGTCTCCTGTCTGCCGGTCGGTGGGGTCGACAAGCACCGCTATTTGATGATCCTGTCTGCGCTGCCAACGTTGCCGGAGCGGCCACAAGCCGAACCGGAACCTGTCCGGGCAAAATCCAGAAAGGCCGGGGTGCATTGATGCCTTTTCTTAATCATAGCCAACCTGAAATTCTTCGGCCAGTCAGTAATCTGTTCATTGTGACCAGTGTCATTGCCGCGCTGTTGCTCAATGCGCTGCCTTGGGAAGGCGTCTGGCTGATGATACATCCCGATTTTGTTGCAGTTGTCATCCTCTACTGGTGCACGCATAAACCGATGCGCATGGGTATCGGTCTGGCCTGGCTGGTTGGCATTCTGGCCGATGTGGGCAACGCCAGTTTGTTTGGACAGCATGCACTTGCCTATACCGTGTTGGCCTTTGGCGGGGTGGTGCTCAACCGGCGCATCATGATGTTCGATCTGCGTGAGCAAACGACCCAGGTCTTTCTGATCTTTTTGGTCACTTACGTGCTCTATGCGCTGGTGCATTGGCAGGTGCACGGCCAGATCGAATGGATGTATTTTTTTGGCTGCCTTACTTCCACCCTGCTTTGGGTGCCGATCAGCGCAATGTTCCAGTCAATGCGTCAGATGCGCGTGGACCGTGAATGAATAATCGGGTCGAGCTTAAAAATCATCAGCAGGAGATTTTCAATTTTCGCTTGCGTCTGGTGATCGGTATCGGTTTTGCCTTGTTGTTGCTGTGTATTCTTGTGTCACGTTTCGTCTATCTGCAGGCCATGCGGCATGATTATTATCAGACCCAGGCCGAAAGAAACCGTATCTCGATCATGCCGATCGTACCCAACCGTGGACTGATACTGGATCGCAATGGGGTGGTGCTGGCACACAATTTTTCAGGCTACACGCTGGAAATTACCCCGAGCAAGGTGGCTCACCTGAAGGAAACCATAGACGAATTGGCCAAGCTGGTTGACATCCAGCCCAGGGATCGCAAGCGTTTCAAGAAGTTGCAGGCCGAGAGCCATGATTTCGAGACGCTGATGATACGCAGCAGGCTTTCCGATGAAGAAGTGGCGCGCTTTGCGGCACAAAAATACCGTTTCCCCGGTGTTGAAATCAAGGCGCGTTTGTTTCGAGAGTATCCCTTTGCCGACAAGACTGCGCATCTGCTCGGCTACATAGGCCGGATCAATCAAAGTGATGAAGACAGGCTGGAAGAAGAGGATGCGCAGGCCAATTACCGTGGAACCGACTATATCGGCAAAACAGGTCTTGAGCAGTATTACGAGGCTCAATTGCATGGCACAACCGGCATGGAAGAAGTCGAGGTCGATTCGGCGGGGCGCGCGGTGCGTATTTTATCGCGGACTCCGCCGGTATCGGGCAATACGCTGGTGTTGAGTATTGATGCCAAATTGCAGGAAATTGCCGAGCAGGCTTTTGGCGAATATCGCGGTGCGCTGGTGGCCATTGATCCCGCCAACGGTGAAGTGCTGGCCTTTGTTAGCAGGCCTGGCTATGACCCCAGCCTGTTTATTGATGGCATTGATGCCGATAGTTGGAAGGCGCTAAATGAATCTCCGGATCATCCGCTGAATAATCGTGTATTGCGCGGACAATATCCTTCGGGTTCGACGATCAAACCTTTCATGGCGCTGGCCGGACTCTACTACAAGGTGCGTAGCCCGACTCAAACTATCAGCGACCCAGGTTTTTATACATTGCCGGGCAGCAGTCATCGTTATCGCGACTGGAAAGCGAGCGGACATGGCAGCGTGGACATGTTCAAGTCCATTGTGGTCTCCTGCGATACCTACTATTACGGACTGGCCGTCGAACTGGGCATCGACAATATATACAATTATCTTTCCCGCTTCGGTTTCGGCAAAAAGACCGGAATTGATCTTGATGGTGAAACCTCCGGCCTGTTGCCTTCGCAGGAATGGAAGCAGAAGCGATTCAAGCAAAAATGGTACACCGGCGATACGGTGTCGGTCGGAATTGGTCAGGGCTACAGTCTGGTGACGCCTCTGCAACTGGCCTTTGCCACGGCGACGCTGGCAAAGGCCAGTTGCAGAGGCGTCACCAGACTGTAGCCCTGACCAATTCCGACCGACACCGGGTCTCGGCCAACTTTTCGTACCATTTTTGCTTGAATCGCTTCTGCTTCCATTCCTGCGAAGGCGACAGCAGGAGGTTTCACCGTCAAGATCAATTCCGGTCTTTTTGCCGAAACCGAAGCGGGAAAGATAATTGTATATATTGTCGATGCCCAGTTCGACGGCCAGTCCCGTAATAGTAGGTATCGCAGAGACCCACAATGGACTTGAACATGTTAGGCGTGCCCATGTCCGCTCGCTTTCCATTCGCCGGTGACTGCTCGCCCGGCAATGTATAAAAACCTGGGTCGCTGATAGTTTGAGTCGGGCTACGCACCTTGTAGTAGAGTCCGGCCAGCGCCATGAAAGGTTTGATCCACATCTCGAACCCGATACATATGCCACGCAATACACGATTAGTTCAGCGGATTGAATCCGGAGATTTCGGTTGGCGCCTTCCAATACGCAGTCGATCGCCATCAATAAACGGGGCTCGGGTCATAGCCAGGCCTGCTAACAAAGGCCAGCACTTCACCGTTGGCGGGATCAATCGCCACCAGCGCACCGCGATATTCGCCAAAAGCCTGCTCGGCAATTTCCTGCAATTTGGCATCAATACTCAACATCAGCGTATTGCCCGATACCGGCGGAGTCCGCGATAAAATACGCACCGCGCGCCCCGCCGAATCAACCTCGACTTCTTCCATGCCGGTTGTGCCATGCAATTGAGCCTCGTAATACTGCTCAAGACCTGTTTTGCCGATATAGTCGGTTCCACGGTAATTGGCCTGCGCATCCTCTTCTTCCAGCCTGTCTTCATCACTTTGATTGATCCGGCCTATGTAGCCGAGCAGATGCGCAGTCTTGTCGGCAAAGGGATACTCTCGAAACAAACGCGCCTTGATTTCAACACCGGGGAAACGGTATTTTTGTGCCGCAAAGCGCGCCACTTCTTCATCGGAAAGCCTGCTGCGTATCATCAGCGTCTCGAAATCATGGCTCTCGGCCTGCAACTTCTTGAAACGCTTGCGATCCCTGGGCTGGATGTCAACCAGCTTGGCCAATTCGTCTATGGTTTCCTTCAGGTGAGCCACCTTGCTCGGGGTAATTTCCAGCGTGTAGCCTGAAAAATTGTGTGCCAGCACCACCCCATTGCGATCCAGTATCAGTCCACGGTTGGGTACGATCGGCATGATCGAGATACGGTTTCTTTCGGCCTGGGTCTGATAATAATCATGCCGCATGGCCTGCAGATAGACGAAACGTGACACAAGAATACACAGCAACAACAAGGCAAAACCGATACCGATCACCAGACGCAAGCGAAAATTGAAAATCTCCTGCTGATGATTTTTAAGCTCGACCCGATTATTCATTCACGGTCCACGCGCATCTGACGCATTGACTGGAACATTGCGCTGATCGGCACCCAAAGCAGGGTGGAAGTAAGGCAGCCAAAAAAATACATCCATTCGATCTGGCCGTGCACCTGCCAATGCACCAGCGCATAGAGCACGTAAGTGACCAAAAAGATCAGAAAGACCTGGGTCGTTTGCTCACGCAGATCGAACATCATGATGCGCCGGTTGAGCACCACCCCGCCAAAGGCCAACACGGTATAGGCAAGTGCATGCTGTCCAAACAAACTGGCGTTGCCCACATCGGCCAGAATGCCAACCAGCCAGGCCAGACCGATACCCATGCGCATCGGTTTATGCGTGCACCAGTAGAGGATGACAACTGCAACAAAATCGGGATGTATCATCAGCCAGACGCCTTCCCAAGGCAGCGCATTGAGCAACAGCGCGGCAATGACACTGGTCACAATGAACAGATTACTGACTGGCCGAAGAATTTCAGGTTGGCTATGATTAAGAAAAGGCATCAATGCACCCCGGCCTTTCTGGATTTTGCCCGGACAGGTTCCGGTTCGGCTTGTGGCCGCTCCGGCAACGTTGGCAGCGCAGACAGGATCATCAAATAGCGGTGCTTGTCGACCCCACCGACCGGCAGACAGGAGACCTGCGCAAAAGGATAGGCGGCATCGCGCTCGACCTTTTCAACTGTTGCTACCGGAATGCCGGAAGGATAAAGACCATCGATACCGGAGGTTACCAGCACATCGCCCTTGACGATATCCGCGCTGACCGGCAAATAGCGTAGCGACAACTGACTGGTATCACCTGCACCGAATGCCACAGTGCGTAATCCGCTACGCAGCACCTGTACCGGCACTGCATGATCCTTCTCGGTGATCAGCGTAACTTCGGACAACCAGGGATAAACACGGGTGATTTGCCCTACGATACCCTTGTCATCCATGACGATCTGACCGGCCTGAATATGGTCCATGCTGCCTTTTTGTACCAGTATCTTGCGCCGGTAGATATCGCGTTCGGCATAGACTATCTCGGCAAATTGCAGCACCCACCTCACGGCGCTGCTGCACCGCCATCAGATTACGCAATTGCTGATTCTCCTGCACGACTGATTTGCATTGCACCAATTGTGCCGCATCAAGTTCATGCTGGCGATGCATCCCCTGATTTTCCTGCTGCAAGGCCTGCTGTGAAACCAGATAATCCGCGCCCTGATGCATGATGAGCCCAGGCAGGGCAGCCAGACGCTGCACGGGAGAAACCAGCACGGCCAGCGCGTTGCGGGCCGATTCGAGATAGCGAAAATGTGCGTCCACAAACATCAGCAGCAACGACAGCACCGCAAAAAACACCAGGCGCGCAGCGGGCCCGGGGCCTCGGTTGTAAACCTGAAATGTTTGCGTGCTGTCCATCGATGTGGGAAGTGAAAAATGGGTAGTAAGAAGTAGGAAGTGAAAAATGGAAAGTGGGGGCTGGAAAGCGGAAGTGGGAAAATCCCACTCGCACTTCCCAGCCCCCACGCTCTACTTCCCATCAAGCCTTATTCCGTCGTAAACATACCGCGTCGATTTGTCCATACATTCGAGCGCACGACCGGAACCGCGCACCACGCAGGTCAGCGGATCATCCGCGATCAGCACCGGCAGGCCGGTTTCTTCCATCAACAGACGGTCGATGTCGCGCAACAATGCACCGCCACCGGTCAGCACCATGCCCTTGTTCGCGATATCCGCACCCAGTTCAGGCGGCGTTTGTTCGAGCGCAATCTTCACCGCGCTGACGATGTTGTTGAGCGGATCGGTCAGCGCTTCGAGAATTTCATTGCTGGAAATGGTAAAGCTGCGCGGCACGCCTTCGGCCAGATTGCGCCCCTTGACTTCCATTTCGCGCACTTCGGAACCCGGGAAAGCCGAGCCGATGGTCTTCTTGATGTCTTCGGCCGTGGTTTCACCGATCAGCATGCCGTAGTTGCGGCGGATGTAATTGATGATGGCCTCGTCGAACTTGTCGCCGCCGACGCGCACCGAACCCGAGTACACCGTACCGCCCAGCGAAATCACGCCGACTTCGGTCGTGCCGCCGCCGATGTCCACCACCATCGAACCGGTCGCCTCTTCCACCGGCAGACCCGCACCGATCGCTGCCGCCATCGGCTCTTCGATCAACTCCACGCGACGCGCACCGGCGCCGACGGCAGATTCACGGATCGCACGGCGCTCGACCTGAGTCGAACCACAGGGCACGCAAATCACGATGCGCGGACTGGGGCTGAAGATGCTGGCCTTGTATACCTTGCGGATGAACTGCTTGAGCATCTGCTCGGTCACGGTAAAATCGGCGATCACGCCGTCCTTCATCGGACGGATCGCCGTGATATTGCCCGGCGTGCGCCCCAGCATCTGCTTGGCGCCCAGCCCCACCTGCTGAATGATCTTCTTGCCGTTCGGGCCGCCTTCCTGACGGATGGCCACCACCGAGGGTTCGTTCAGCACGATGCCTTGTCCGCGCACCAGATCAGCGTATTCGCGGTGCCGAGATCGATTGCCAGGTCGTTAGAAAAATAGCCGTT
>CAWASY010000043.1:0-13651 GCA_963784505.1 uncultured beta proteobacterium
CTCCCCTTGAATTCTTAGAGCATCCAGCAACTGCCAGATGTATTTTTAGTTCAACGCAGGATTATACCGATTCTCGGCGAACATAAAACCCTACTATAATCGCACCTCGACTTTTTCTTGCCCCAACTATTTTATGCCCACCTCAATCCGGGTACTGCCCGACCTGCTGATCAATCAAATCGCTGCCGGCGAAGTGATTGAACGGCCCGCTGCCGCACTCAAGGAACTGATGGAAAACAGTCTGGATGCGGGTGCGACTGACATCACGGTGCAACTGGAAAACGGCGGCATCAAGCTGCTGCGCGTCAGAGACAACGGACGTGGCATTGCAAAGGAAGAACTGTCACTTGCATTAATGCGTCACGCCACCAGCAAGATCGCCTCTTTGGATGATTTGCAGAATGTCGCCAGCATGGGGTTTCGCGGCGAAGCGCTGGCCAGCATGGCAGCGGTGGCTCAACTAACCCTCACCAGCAAAACCGCACAGGATGTGCACGGCTGGCGCGTGGAAGCCATTGATGGCAAGGTAAGCGATGCAGCACCGGCCAGTCAGGCGCAAGGCACCACGCTGGAAATACGCGAACTGTATTTCAACACCCCAGCAAGACGTAAATTCCTAAAATCCGAAGCAACCGAATTTGCCCATTGCGAGGATGCCTTCAAACGCATCGCGCTATCGCGCCCCGATGTGGCTTTTTCGCTGCAGCACAACGCTCGCACGGTATGGCAACTTGCTGCCCCCGCCCGTTTGCTGGATCAGTGGCAACAGGATGCTGCAATCAGACGCGTCACCGACCTGTTGGGCGCCGAATTCGGTAATGCCGCTGTCGGCGTATCGCGCGAGACGGCCAACCTGTCCATGCGCGGCCTGGCTGCCCTGCCCGCCTATTCACGCGGCAATCGTGATGCGCAGTATTTTTTCGTGAATGGCCGCTTCGTGCGCGACAAGGTCGCAAGCCACGCGCTACGCCAGGCCTATCAGGACATCTTGCATCATCAGCGCCATCCCGCCTTCGTGCTATTTCTTGAGCTGCCACCCGATCAGGTGGATGTAAACGTGCATCCTGCCAAAAGTGAAGTACGCTTTCGCGAAGGTCAGGGCATACACCAGTTCATCTTCCACACGCTGCAACAGGCGTTGGCAGCCCCTGCGCTATCGGGCGTATCCACACCCGAATTACCAAACAAGACACCGTTCAAGCTGCCGACACAACACACTATCCCGCTATCTGCGGCGCAACTGAACGCGTCCTATCAGATGTGGGAAGTACAAACTGGAAGCGGGAAGTTGGAAGTAGGTAGTGGGGAAAAGCAGACAGTTGGAAGCGGGGAGAGCGAAGCGAGGGGCCAGGTAATAGCAAGTAGGCAACAGGAAGTAGCCAGTGGATTAGACAGTTTCCCACTCCCTACTCCCCACTTTCCACTGCCTACTCCCCACTCCCCGGAAGTTCCGCCGCTGGGTTTCGCGCTCGCGCAATTGTCCGGCATCTATATTCTGGCGCAGAACGCACAGGGGTTGATCGTCGTGGATATGCATGCAGCCCATGAGCGCATCGTCTACGAGAAACTCAAGACCTCGATGGATGCGGAAAAAATTGCCACTCAGCCACTGCTGATACCGGTGACTTTTTTTACTGACAAGTTTGATGTCGCAACCGTGGAAGCGGAACAGGCAGCGCTACACAAACTGGGGTTTGACATTGCGCCGCTGTCACCTGTCACACTGGCGGTGCGCGCCATGCCGGTACTGCTCAAACAAAGCGATGCGGAAACCGCCGCCCGCGAGGTGCTGCACGAACTGCGTGAATACGGTGCGGCCCGCGCGCTGACAGAACGCCGTGACGTCTTGCTCGCCAGTATGGCCTGCCACGGCGCGGTGCGCGCCAACCGGATTCTGAGCACTACGGAGATGAACGCATTGCTGCGCGAAATGGAGTCCACAGAACGCTCCGGCCAATGCAATCACGGCCGCCCGACCTGGTTCCAGATGTCACTAGGCGAACTGGACAGAATGTTTATGCGCGGCAAATGATCAAGCACACTGGGAAGTTGAAAGTACACCCGCAAGGGGTGGGCCGTGCGGTTCCCGTAACTGAAGTTACGACCGCTACGCTCGAAAGTAGGAAGTCGGTAGATGGAATAACACCGTCTATCTTCAGAATCGCTTTCGCCAGTTTCATCGGTACCGCGATTGAGTTTTACGATTTCTACATCTATGGACTTGCCGTAGCGATGGTGATTGGCCCGGTGTTCTTTCCCAACAGCGACCCGACCGCGCAAGCGCTCAATGCATTTCTGACCTTCGGCATCGCCTTCCTTGCACGCCCGATCGGTGCACTGCTATTCGGTCACTTCGGCGACCGTATAGGCCGCAAAACGACGCTTGCCCTCTCATTATTGGTGATGGGCACCTCCACGACATTGATAGGCGTACTGCCAGGCTACGATCTGATCGGCTGGACTGCGCCCGCCCTGCTATGCCTGCTGCGTTTCGGTCAGGGCATAGGATTGGGCGGCGAATGGGGGGGAGCTGCCTTGCTGGCTACCGAAAATGCGCCCATTGGTCAGCGCGGCAGGTTTGGCATGTTCCCGCAACTGGGGCCGCCGGTCGGTTTTTTGCTTGCGGTCGGCAGCTTTATGTCACTGTCCTATTTTCTGGACGATGCAGCCTTTCGTTCATGGGGCTGGCGCATCCCGTTTCTGGCGAGCGCAATACTGGTCATCATCGGTCTTTACGTACGTCTCAAGCTCACCGAGACCCCGGTATTCAAAAGGGCACAGCAGGCACACCAACAGGTGAACATACCGATTTTCGTGCTGTTTAGTTTGCATCTGAAACCCCTGCTGCTGGGCGCACTGTCCATGGTAGTGTGTTACGCACTGTTCTACATTTCGACCGTATTTTCGTTAAGTTATGGCACGACCACATTGGGTATTTCCCGCCCACACTTTCTGCAGATGTTGTGTGTTGCCATCCTGTTCATGGCAGCGGCAACCCCACTTGCCGCAATTGCGGGGGATCGCTATGGTCGTCGCCCGGTATTGATGATTGCAGGCTGCGCCGCCCTGCTGTCGGGTTTTTTGCTAAGCCCCATGCTAGGCAGCGGTTCGATCTGGCAGATCACCGCTTTCCTGTCGATCGAACTATTCCTGATGGGTGCGACCTTCGCCCCGATGGGTGCATTGTTGCCCGAACTTTTTCCAACTAACGTCAGATATTCGGGCGCCGGGGCTGCCTACAATCTGGGCGGCATCCTCGGCGCATCGCTCGCGCCCTACCTTGCGCAGCAACTGGTACTGCATGGCGGATTGGCTTATGTCGGCGGTTATATCTCGGTCGCGGCCGCTATCAGTGTTGCAGCGGTATTTTTTATGCGAGAAACGAAAGATGAGGCACTGGCATGAAAAGTCCGGCAATTTTTCTGATGGGTCCGACTGCCAGCGGCAAGACCGGCGTTGCCGTTGAGCTGGCACAAAGTCTGCCGGTAGAGCTCATCAGCGTGGACTCGGCACTGGTGTACCGCGACATGAACATCGGCACTGCCAAACCGGATGCCGCGACCTTAGCCTGCGCACCCCACCACCTGATCGACATCATCGACCCGACAGAGGCCTATTCCGCTGCCGCATTCCGGCGAGATGCGCTGCAACTGATGAATGATATCACCGCACGCGGCAAAATCCCCTTGTTGGTGGGCGGCACCATGCTGTACTTCAAGGCGCTATTGGAAGGACTCAGCCCTTTGCCGGTGGCCGATGTAGCAGTGCGCGCAGAACTCGATGAGATCATCGCAAAACACGGCATCGCCTATCTGCACGGACAATTGGTAAAGGTGGATGCCATCACCGCCGCGCGCCTGTCGCCTAACGACACCCAGCGTATTCAGCGTGCGATGGAAATCTATCGCCTGACCGGAGAACCGATGTCGGAACTTATCAAGACAAAAGAAGAGGCTGAACTGCCCTACACCCTCACTTCCATCGCACTGATTCCGTCGAATCGCACTGTGTTACACCAGCGCATTGCAACCCGCTTCGAACAGATGATAAAAATGGGACTCATGGAAGAGCTGCAAAGCCTGCGCGAGAAATACGTTTTGCAGCCTGAACTGCCCAGCATGCGCTGCGTCGGCTATCGGCAAGGCTGGCAATATATGGAAGGCGAAATCAACCGGGCGCAATTTATCGAGACCGGCATTATCGCGACCCGCCAGCTCGCCAAACGGCAACTGACCTGGCTGCGCGCCATGCCACAGAATATTGAAATCGATAGTCTGGCAGCGAACCTGACTGCCAAGGTTCACAGCATGCTGCGGCTGTAGCGCATCAGGCCTTCGTGAAGGAACCCTGTGCCTGAGTCACCGCATTCTGGGCCGCCATATAGGCGTTCTGCGCACTGGTGGCGGTAGCACCACCCGCTACGGCAGACTGGCTAACCGGCAGACTAGCCCACCCCAGAGGATCGCTTACAGTGGCATCCACCGACACACCGAACATATCAGTGGTCGATGAATTTGATGACGCACCAGACATCAGCGTATCGCGCGCCTGGGTCACCGCATTTTCAGCTGCAAAATAGGCAGCCTGGGCTGCCTGTTGAGTGGTTTTTACGGTCGGCAATTGCGTGGTCACGATTTGCCCCGCCGCGTTGTAGGTTACTGGCGCAGTAGTGGCACTGCCTAGCGAGGTGTAGGTGCTTGGCGGCGATGAGGAACTGACTGCGGACGATCCACCTGCGAGCGTTGAACCCGCCGGCGGCGTAAGGTAGCCAGCAACACTCAATGCCGATACGTTTGAAATTGTGCTCATGATCCGCTTCCCGGTTGAAATTTTCCCATCAAAACCTGTCCGCGATGATTCTACTCCGCTTCATAATGAGATGTAAATTCAAATCACCTGGCAGCCGATCTGAACAACATGGCGCGAAAAGCCGCGAATACCCGTTGCATTGCTTGCTGTTTATAAGCAAAGCTATCTACCGGATCGCTCGCATGCACCCAGCCGCGATTATCCGCCTCGAACACCAGCAATTCGCCCTGACGCGTTTGGGCACAATCAAGAACCACATAGTCGAGCTCAAGCATAACGGCAATTTCACGCAACGCCCTGCCGTGACGCAAACCAAAATCCGTATCGAAGGACTGCATGACACGCGCTTCTTCTTCACGTCTGTCCTGATGTTCAGCCATCCCTGCGGTGCCGTAGTGCACGATCCAGTGATCACTAATCGCCAGATGGCAAAGATAAGGTTCGCCCGCAATCAGCGCGATGCGCAACTTGCGATACAAGCCATCGGGACTTTGATAGTCGACAAAACGGCTGATAAAAAATTCCGGCTCTGCCATTTTCTCCAGATAATGTTGCAATTGAGCCGGATTTTCGATTTTTTCAAGGCCACTGCCACCCATGGAAACGAGTGGCCTCAACGTCAGGGGATAAGCGACTGTCTCATTTAACATACCGACCGGCACTGCCAGATCGGCGACACCTTCGAGCACCCTGCGACTGACGCGAAAAGTGGGCGGAATTTGCACCCGTGAAATTGACTTCAGCTTTTGGTAAACTGCATCCCTTGAACTGGACTGGATAAATCGGGCGGCATTGAGCACAGGCCGCGGCCAGTTTTGAGTCAGTCTATGCATCGTTTCCAGCACCGGCCGCGCCTCATCCGACTCACCCAGCGCGATAATCGCTACATCGTGATCGGGAATCCCCTCGGGCAGGTGAATCCCTGGCAAGATATAGAGCAGATCAAGCCGGATATCCGAACCACTGAGCAGGTAATCGAGCGGCATATTAACCGACTGAGCGCCCGCCCCCATCAGCGCAAGCAGTCTGATGCCAGGATACGGTGGCCCTTCAACCCGGTAAACACGGCTCAATTCCAGAGCGCGCGCCTGCATTTCAAGGGCAAAATCCGTATTCCCGACCGTAGAAAACAGTCTGAATTGACTCATATAAAGCGGTGCATCGCACTGACTGGCTATTAGCTGCCGGATCATTGCCGGAAATTCGGCAACCGGCATCCGCTCCAGCCTTTCCATCGACGGAACGGAGATCAGTGCTATATCAGCCAGTAGCGGGCAGTCATTCAAATCGTGCACTCCTCTAAAATCTACGCGATGCGTCTCTATTCAATCAGCCGCAACTGTCCATCGAAAACCTGGGTTTCATCCTGATCAAAAAAGCAAATCCGGTTACGACCGGCACTCTTGGCCTGATACATCGCCGCATCCGCAAAACACAGAATTTCGTCCTGGCTGGCATCGTGGTTGCGGAACATCGCGATACCGATACTGCAGCTACAGTGATGCACTAGATGATGATCAGATCCCCCGACAGAATGGCAAGTCAGATGATAGGACTGAGCCAGTTCGGCCCGTATCTTTTCCGCCACAAAGCGGGCCTGTTCCACGGCATGTGCGTAATCCTTATCCATTTGACTCAGCAGGATGACAAATTCATCGCCACCAAATCGTGCCACGGTATCCACTTCCCTCAGGCAGCGGCTAATACGATGGCCGGCCTCAATGAGCAACTGATCGCCAACAGCATGACCATGCTGGTCATTGAGCGGTTTGAAATTATCCAGATCGAGAAACATCAACGCGCCGTAACGACTATTACGGTTGCTAAGCGCCAGTTCATGAGCGAACCTGTCCATCAGCAAACGGCGATTGGGTAACAGGGTCAGGGTGTCATAGAAGGCCAGTCTGCGCAGTTGCAAGGTGGCATCATCAATGCGCTGCTGCAACATTTCCCGTTCCTGCTGCAGCAACTCCCGCTTGGCCTTGAGATCCGTCATCATCTGATTGAAGCCATTGCACAGCACACGCAGCTCCTCAATACGGCTATCGACTGTCATCACCTGCTGAAAATCACCCGCGCCAATCTGTCTGACCGCTGCACTCAGCTGCCTGACCGGATCGACGATCAGACGACTGGTCAGGTAGACCAGATACAGTCCAATCAGCAGCAAGGCGGCAATCACCAGCAAACTAAACCACAACAGCCGGAGTTTTTGCTCGTTGGTCTGCTCCCAGCTCAACGCCAGAACCAGTGCGCCGATCTGCCGGATCGCAGGCCTCGTCTCCGCCTCATCGAGCGCAACCTGACTGGGCAAAATGGGCTGATACAACAGTAAATGCCTGCCGGCATTGAACACCGGCCTGTTCACGCCCACCAGATCGCTCAAGTGATCGCCCTGCCCCCCATCACGAATCAGCGCAGTCAACTCCCCTGCGCTGGCCTGCACATGGCCTGAGGCATCCGTGATCACCAGCCCCTTCACATCGGGCTGTTGCAGCGCACTTTCGACCAGCCCATTCAGAAACAGCCTGTTGCCGGAAAACACCCCGTATTCACTGCTGACGGCCAGCTGGCGCGCCATCAACTGCCCCCGGGTAAGCAGGTCGTTATCCAGTTCGACATAACGGTCATGCAGAAAAAAGGCTTCCAGTGCGATCACCAAAATCAGTACGGGCACTAGCATCAGCCAGATAAAATGCGTGCGTATGCTATACACCCGTTCACTCATCGCGACTCTCCTGGTAAGGCTTCAATTTGCAAACGCAATGCTTCAGCTGACAGGACGGAAAATCCCAGACTACGGGCCACCTCCTGGTTGATCGAAATACTGTAAAGCGTTGAAAACTGCGCTGCAGGCAGACGCGCACTACTGGCGTAGGACAGTATGGTGACACCGGCCTGTGCGGCAAGCTGTTCAGGTGTGGAATAAATCGCACACATCGCACCGGCCTTGACATAGGCCTGCGAAAAACCGACCAGCGCGATGCCGTGGCGATAGCTGGAGAGCAGAATATTGCGGATGGTATTACTGTTATAAATCGTGACATCGGGTAGTGCCAGCAATACATCGCTGTTGACCAGCACTTTTTCGAGCCCGTCGAAAATGGACTGATCTTCACGCAGCGGTCTGGCAAACAGGGATAGATCGTATCTGGCTAGCGCAGCGAGCAGACCTGACAGATCCAATTGCACCTTGAGTGAATGCAACACACCGATCTTTTTGGCCTCCGGCAAGGCGGCATGCAGGAAAGCTACTTGTCGGCTCCAGGGCTGGTCGAGGTAGATGGCGGAAGTCTGGCTGCCGGTGGCACGCTGTGCCAGCACATCAGGATAGGCATCGCTGGGTAGCATTGCAGCCAGCAGGGGCCGGGTGGATTTTCCCGCCATACTGTCAGCGGCCTTGTAGCCAACGGTCACAATCAGATCGACAGGCTGTCCGTTATAA
The DNA here is from genome assembly GCA_963784505.1 of uncultured beta proteobacterium. Lineage (GTDB taxonomy): Bacteria > Pseudomonadota > Gammaproteobacteria > Burkholderiales > Gallionellaceae > Gallionella. Next base: position 8,255 of record CAWASY010000043.1, read on the forward strand.
TCCTCAGGATGCGGCAACACCGTCATCTGAACCGTGCCCGGCAAACTGCGCCGCAGGGTGTCCGAAAAAACCTGTTGCGACACACTGTTGTCACTTTGCACTACCAGCAACTGCAATACCGCTGCAAAACTGGTCACGGGCAGCAGCAAACACCCCAGCGCCAGGGTATATCCAAATTTGCCGAATATTTTCCCGACGTATTTCATCTCACCAATCGAGTGTCAACGTGACATGGCCACGCTGGTTAAAGACATTTTGCGCCACATATTCCGTATAGCGCTGATTAAACAGATTCTGCACGACCAGCGCCACATTCCCCTTGAGTCCTTGCGCCGCATTAAAAGCCCTGGCAAGTCGCAGATCGAAACGTCGCTGTATCGGCTGATAATCGAGCGGGCCGCGATCAAACGGCTGCATGGCATCCGTGAAATAATAGGCACCGCTCACGGAATAGCCATGGCGCAGTTGCTGCGCGTATTGCAAACTGGCGCTGTTGCGCGGCGTGCTGGCACTGAGAATATCATTATTCAAGGGATTCCTGGAGACCAGCCCGCTTTGCCCGGCGGCGGCCAGAACCGGCCCGTTACTGCTGGCCAGTTCATGCGCGAAATTAACCGTCAGATGGCTATTTTCCGTGAAGTTGTGTTTAAGGGTCGCCTCGACCCCCTGATAGTGGGCATTCAGGCCGTTCACAAAAGACAGGCTGGTCACCTTGTCGTAATAGATGCCATTGTCCAACTGATCGCTGAACAGGCGCAGGTCCAGCGAAGTGTCCCATTCACGAAATTCACCCAGATAGCCAATTTCGCGCGACAGCATACGCTCGGGTAACAGTGCGGGTGAAGTAACCGTTGCATTCGGCACAAACAGGGTACCCAGATTGATGGCACGAAATCGGGATTCGCTCGTCGCGGGGGTGCGGTAGGCAACCGACACCCCCATGCGTAGGGTTTGCTGCGGGGTCAGGTGGTAATTTAGCGCCGCGCGCGGCGAGGAATTGGTTTGTCCCAGCCCGTTTTTCTCCAGCATCGCACCAGCATTGAAAACCAGGCTGGGCAAAATGCGCCATTCATTATGGGCAAACAATCGATATTCATCGGTCTGTATCGAGGCAGCATAGGCTGGCGATTGTCCGAGCAAGGCCAGTGCGCTGGCATAACCGTTGGCAGCTAACTGATCGCGTCGCCAGGCCGCGCCATACACCAGACGATTGGTATCCGACAAACTCAGGGTATGCTGCAGTTCGAGCTCGTCCCGATCGATTTTGCTCGACTGAACAACCGGATCGGACAGGAACAGGCCTTTATAGTAAATGGGAAAGGCTTCATGCTGTTCCTGTCTGACATGGTAGTAACGCAGACTCAATTCATCCCGGTCATTCAACTGGCGCAACCAGCCCAGTTGCACAAAGCTGGCATTGGAAAACAAAGGATGCAGGGTATTGGTATTGGTGCTATTGGTTAATAACGAAAAGGGATTGGCAGGATAAGGGGTTTTGTCATTCCAGCCCGCACCCATCACATCATGATTAAAACCAAACTGGATGTCGTAACGGTCTACCCCGGCAGGATGATAATCGGCCCGAAAGTTGACCATGCGCGCCTGATTACTGTCATAGCTGTTGTTAAGCAGTTCAGCAAATTTAGCTCCGGTGATGTTGTCATAGCCGTTATCAGCGGTATAGGCTACCGTCATGCGATAATCAAAGGTTTTTCCGCGCTTGCCGAAACGGGTCGACACATCGTTGACACCCTTGGCACCACGCGTGATTGACAGCTGTTTGCCGTCCATTGCACCGGGATCGCGCGTCGTAATGCTGATCACCCCCTGCGTCGAATTCGCCCCATGCGATGCCGCAGCTGGTCCGCGTATCACCTCGATGCGCTCGATATCCTCCACCGTGATCGGCAAATTCGCCCAGTCCACCGTACTGGCTGGCGGCAGATAGACACTGCGACCATCGATCATCACCTGCATGCGCCTGGCATACTGGTCGGTCGAACCGTGGTAGGAGACAAACGCCTGACTGCCCTTGTAATAGCTGACATACATGCCCGGCACCAGCTTGAACAGATCGGGAATAGTACGAAATCCCGAGTCGACGATCATCTGGCGATCAATCACCGTCATCGCATTGGGCGCGTCAGACAGGGGTTGCGACAGGCGGGATGCGGAAAGTACAACAGGAAATTCCTGATAGTAATCGTTCTCGGTGGAATACCCGGCAGCATAGTCGGCCTGCGAAATAAGGCACAATAACAGGGTGCTACTGAGCGCGAATTTCATAAGATGTGCAGTTTTTCCTAATGACTAATTGCTTACGGCTTACGGCTTACGGCTTACGGCTTACGGCTTACGGCTTACGGCTTACGGCTTACGGCTTACGGCTTACGGCTTACGGCTTACGGCTTACGGTACAAAAGCATAACGTATTTTCCTACAAAGAGACAGAATAAATCCTAAAAAATCAGGGAATAAACCTATCACGACGGTTCAATTCGCTTGTTCGAGCAACGTCCCCATCTCCTGCAGCGAAGGCAATTCGCGCAAAGCGCGCAGGTTCAAATCATCAAGCAATTGCCGGGTAGTTGCCAACAATTCGGGACGACCTGGCGTATCGCGCATACCCACCACTTCCACCCAGCCGCGCATTGCCAGTGTTTTTAGTATCTGGGCTGATACCGTCACCCCGCGAATTTCCTCAATGTCGCCACGCGTAACAGGCTGGTGATAGGCAATGATGGCTAGCGTTTCCATCACGGCACGGGAATAACGTGGTGGCTTTTGCACATTTAGCCTGTCCAGATACTTCTGCATGACAGGTTTGGCTCGAAAGCGCCAACCGCTGGCAACCTCAGTCAATTCCACGCCACGCGCCTGCCAGTTCAGCGCGAGTTGGGCCAGTAATACTTCAAGTTCGCCCTGTGCTGGCATCACATCAAACAACAGTTTCAAGTCGGCCAACGCCAGGGGTTCTGGCGACGTCAGCAGCGCGGTTTCAAGGATGATGATCGCATCAGGCTGCGACCGGATGGCTTCTGACATGGATACTCCCGTATGTTTCGTTTTGCACAATTTCCAGCAGGTATTCCTTGGCCAGTTCCAGCAGCGCAATGAAGGTAACGATCAGTTTTGGCAGCCCTTCATCAAGGTCGAACAGACTGTCAAACGGCACGAATTCGCCCCCCTGCAGACAACGCAGGATATGCGCCATCTGCTCGCGTACCGAAAGTTGTTCGCTGCGCACGGTATGATGGGGCGAGGCGGGGCCGTTTCCCGGTCCCCACGATCTCTTGCGGACCCGCCGGTGACGGCGGGCCCGGGCCTCTTGCTTCTTGTGCGCTCGGTTGGACATGTGCGTTCTCGCCTACTTCGCGGCCTTTCCGGCCTTGCGGATGAGTGTCGCGCGTATGTACTTGATGCCCTTGCCCTTGTAGGGCTCGGGCTGAGATCACGCGGATGTTGGCGGCGACCTGGCCGACCAGTTGCTTGTCGATGCCTTCGACGATCACCTGGGTGGGCTGCGGCACATCGAAGGTCACACCTCGGGGCCTGGTAGCTCGATCGGGTGGCTGAACCCGAGCGCCAGCTGCAGCTTGTCCTTGCCCTTGGCCTCGGCCCGGTAACCGACGCCGTTGATCTCGAGTTCCTTCTTGAACCCGTTGGTGACGCCTTCGACCATGTTGTTGACCAGGCTCCGGGTCAGGCCGTGCAGCGACACGGTTCTGGCGCTCGTCGTTGGGTCGCTCGACGAGCAACTCGTCGCCCTCCTGACGGAGAGTGATCTCGCCCGGCAGGGTGAGATCGAGGCTGCCCTTGGGTCCCTTGACCGTGACGTCCGCGCCTGAGATCGACACGTCGACACCGCTGGGGACGGGGATGGGGCTGGTTCCTACGCGAGACATGATCGACCTACCAGACGTAACAGAGGATCTCGCCGCCGACGTGGGCCCGACGGGCCTCGCGGTCGGTCATGAGACCCTTGCTGGTGGAGAGAACGGCGACCCCGAGTCCACCGAGAACACGGGGAACCTCGTCGGCCTTGGAATACACCCGGAGACCGGGCTTGGAGATGCGCTTGAGCCCCGAGATGGTGCGGGCACGCTCGGGCGAGTACTTCATCGCGATGTCGAGGAAGGTGCCCGGCTTGTCGGGAACCTCGACCACGGTGAAGTCGTCGATGTAGCCCTCCTTCTTCAGGATGCCGGCCAGCGCCTCCTTCACCTTGGAGTTGGGCATCCGACAGTCGTCGTGCATCGCCACGTTGGCGTTGCGGATGCGGGTCAGCATGTCGCTGATGGGATCAGTCATCGTCATCGGAGCACACTCTTCGCAGGCGAGGCCGACGAGGCACGAGGAGGCCGGCCATTGCGGCCTCCGTGGCCGGGGAACGGAAAAGAAACAGTCATCGTCATGAGGCGCTTCCCCTCACCAGCTGGCCTTGGTCAGGCCCGGGATCTCACCGGCGTGCGCGAGTTGGCGCAGGCAGATGCGACACAGGCCGAACTTGCGATACACGGCGCGGGACGGCCGCACTTCTCGCACCGGGTGTAGGCCCGGACCTTGTACTTGGGCTTGCGCTTGTTCTTCTCGATGAGCGCCTTCTTGGCCATTACTGATTCGATCCTTCGCGCTTGAACGGAAATCCGACGGCAGCGAGGAACGCACGTCCCTCGTCGTCGGTGCGGGCGGTGGTGACGATCGTGATGTCGAGACCACGAACGGTGTCGATGGTGTCGTAGTCGACCTCCGGGAAGATCAACTGCTCGTTGACGCCGAAGGTGTAGTTGCCTCGGCCGTCGAAGCTCTTCGGCGGCAGACCACGGAAGTCACGGATGCGAGGCACGGCGACGGTGATGAGTCGATCGAGGAACTCCCAGGCACGATCGCCCCGGAGGGTGACCTTGGCGCCGATGGCGTTGCCTTCGCGGAGCTTGAATCCGGCGATCGACTTCTTGGCGATCGTGGTGATGGGCTTCTGGCCGGCGATGACGGTCAGATCGGAGATGGCGCCTTCGAGCAGCGACGGCTGATCGACGGCGGCACCGACGCCCATGTTGAGGACGATCTTGTCGAGCCGTGGCACTTCCATGATGTTGCCGAGGCCGAGGCTCTCCTGGAGTTCGGCACGCAGTGACGTGTCGAACAGCTCCTTCATCCGCGGCTTGGTGGTGGTGTGTCGGCCATCAGTCGAGATCCTTCTTGCACTTCTTGCAGACCCGGAGCTTCGTGCCGTCGCCCTCGATGCGGTAGCCGACGCGAGTCGGCCCGCAGTCGGGGCACACGTCGGCGACGTTGGCCACCGGGATCGGCATGTCCTTGTCGATGATGCCGCCCTGCATGGTGGCGCTGGTCGGTGCCTGGTGCTTCTTGGCCACGTTGACGCCGTCGACCGGC
>CAWASY010000044.1:0-11120 GCA_963784505.1 uncultured beta proteobacterium
CAATAACCATGGTGTTTTCTGATTGTTTGTAGGTTTTTATTGCTTTCATTGTGGTTGATCTATTTGATAGTGATAGTGAGTCTAGATTGCACAAACCTCTTCCAATGTCACAAAGTTTTCCATTGAAATTGGCCTGAAGCTCGTTTACCTTCTGTTTGTGCCGATGCAAAAAAAGAGAGTATTAACGTGGCTATTGTAATTAATATTTTTATCATTTTTTTTATTTTTAGGGTTTTACTTAGATACTTGTTCCATCAAACACCTTATTTGGTACCATCTGCAACTTGAATTTTTTGATTTTTGAGCCATAACTGTTTTTTCAACTTCATCACCTCCAAAAAGAGTAACTTCCTCTGATACAGAAAATTGCTTAGTCATCCATTCAGGACGGTGCCTCTGGGCTGTACGCCAAATGAAAAATATTACTGAGCTGCGCGATACGCAATTTGTTTTGTTCGGGGCGGGAGGGGATTTGTCTTGGCGGCTGGTCGTGCCAGCCCTGTACGATTTGTATGTCAGCGGACATTTGCCTGACCGATTTGTTTTGCTCGGGGTGGATAGAGCCGAGATGGGGGCTGCGGCGCTGTCCGAGCATTATCTGCAGGGCGTCAGCCAGCATTGCAGAACCGGTGCGCCCGATAGCGATGCATGGCAAAAATTTGCCGATAAAATACGCTATGTGTGCGCCGACATCGCTGAGGCTGCCTGTTATACGCAGTTGGCTGAATATCTGGCAACCCTGGATGCCGAGTGGAATAGCCAGTCGGAAAAAGTGTTCTATCTTGCCATCCCGCCTCAGTTGTTCGGTCTGGTCGTCAGCGGTCTGAGTGCATCGGCTATTGCGCAGGATCGCGAGCATGTGCGCATCGTCGTTGAAAAACCGTTGGGGCATGATCTGGATTCGTTTCGTCAGATCAATGCGGTACTGACCGGGTTTTTTGTTGAGCAGCAGATCTTTCGTATCGATCACTTCCTGGGCAAGGAGACCGTGCAAAACATCATGGCCATGCGCTTTGCCAATCCGATTTTCGAGCCCATCTGGAATCGCCGTTATGTCGATCATGTGACCATTACGGTGGCCGAGACGTTGGGGGTGGAGAATAGGGGGGCTTTTTATGAGCATGCGGGTGCGCTACGAGATATGGTGCAAAACCATTTGTTCCAGTTGCTGTGTCTGGTCGCGATGGAGCCGCCGGTGGCCTATGACGCGGAAGATATCCGTAATAAAAAGGTGGATGTGCTGCATGCGTTGCGGCCAATCGAAAGCGAACAGGTAGCCGAAGTTGCTGCGCGTGGTCAGTACGCGGAAGGCTGGATAGAGGGTAATCACCTGTCGGCTTACCGCGATGAGCCCAATGTTCAGCCACATTCCAATATCGAGACCTATGCTGCACTCAAACTATATGTGGACAACTGGCGCTGGCAGGATGTGCCGTTTTATCTGCGCACCGGTAAACGCCTGACAGCCAATGTGTCTGAAATATCCATTCGATTTCGCGATGTGCCCCATCATGCCTTCCCGGCTTCGGCAGGGTTGAATGCCCAGCCGGTCAGACTGGTGATCCAGATCAACCCGGAACAGGGTATCGTGCTCAAATTCATGGCCAAGGCGCCCGGTTCCGAGCTGCGTTTGCAACCGGTGGACATGCGATTTTCCTACAAGGAGGCGTTTGCCGTCGAAACGCCAACCGCCTACGAGACCCTGTTGCGCGATGTGTTGGTGGGCAATGCCACCCTGTTTATGCGTGCCGATCAGGTTGAACTGGCCTGGCGGCTTCTGATGCCCGTGCTCGATTCATGGCGGGATAATCCCGCACCGGATTTTCCCAACTATGCGGCAGGTTCATGGGGGCCGGAAACTGCCGAGTCGCTTGTTGCGCGTGACGGCAAGAGCTGGTTGACACCGACGCTCAAAAATACTGGCTAGATAGCTGGTATCAATTTAAGGAGGGGAGCCATGAAATCTCCGCAATCGGTTGATATTTTTCCTACCTGGGCACGGGCAGCCAAGGATATGGTCGGCACCAGTCTGGGTTCGTCCAGGCTGTGGTTTACCCTCGCCGATGGCATCCTGACCGAAGTGTACTATCCGCGCATCGACATCCCGCAAATCAGGGATCTGGGTTTCATCATTGCGGATGACCGGGGATTCTGGGTGGAGTTGCGTACCCTTGGAAGCTATCAGGTCAATCTGCCCTATCCCGGTGTACCCGCCGTAGAAATCGTTCATACCCATCCGCGCTTTACCTTTACGCTGCAAATCTGTCCGATGCAAAATCGTGATGTGCTGCTGATGCGCTACCGGCTGGCGGGCGATGCGCCTCTCAAGGTTTATGCGCTGCTAGGTGCCAGAATGGGGGGTGAGGCTTATAACAATCAGGCAAGCGTTGCCAGTCACAATGGGCGTGTCGTTTTGTGCGTGGAACAGGGGCCGTTTGGTTTGGCGCTGGCTGCAGGGGGTGAGCTGGGTGAAGATGTCTGGCAACGCTGTTCGGCAGGCGAGATGGGGGCGGGCGATGGCTGGCAGGATTTTAATCGGCATGGCCGTATGGAGTGGGAATATGACAGCGCAGGGCCCGGATGCGTGTCGCTCATGGGCGAACTGCCGGTTCGTGCGACGTTGGCGTTGGGGTTGGCCAGCAGTTGGGAGTCGGCTGCGACGCTTGCCGTATCAGGGTTGATGGAAGATTTTTCGACAGCCTGGGACGAGCAATGCAGTGTCTGGCTAAAGTGGCTGGAAAACTGCAACTTTTCCGAATTTCCGGACAAGCTGAAGGCGCCACTTGTGCTGTCCGCCATGGTGCTCAAGGTGCATCAGGATCGCACCTATTGCGGCGCAGCGGTGGCGAGCCTTTCGGTGCCCTGGGGAGATAGCAGCCAGAGTCGCAGCGGCTATCATCTGGTGTGGTCGCGCGACCTGGTCGAAACTGCTGGTGCGATGGTTGCGATGGGCGCCTTCCGGGATGCACGCGACGTGCTGCGCTACCTGATCGCCACGCAGCAGCAGGATGGTCATTGGCTGCAAAACCAGTGGCTCGGTGGCGCACCCTACTGGCAGGGCATACAGCTTGATGAGGCAGCATTTCCGGTGATACTGGCGGCTGCCTTGCGTGAACGAAATGAGCTCGATGGTATACATGTTGGTGATATGGTGCGCCGCGCACTGCGCTTTATTGTGCGTGAAGGCCCGGCTACCGGACAAGATCGATGGGAAGAAGATCCCGGCGTGAATACCTTTACACTGGCCATTGCCATTGCCGCGCTGGTTGAAGGCAGTGCCTTTCTTGACGAGGAGGCCAAAAATTTTGCTTTGCTGCTGGCGGATAACTGGAATGCCAAGCTGGATGACTGGACTTATGTAAAGCATACTGCGCTTGCACAACGACTCGCTGTCGGCGGTTATTACATCCGCACGGCACCGAGCGATGCGCTGGTGCATGAGGGGGCGCAGTCCGAACATATTCTGATCAAGAATCGTGCCATTGATCCGGATTTGCCCGCCGAGGAGCAGATTGCGACCGACTTTTTGCAACTGGTGCGTTACGGCCTGCGTCGGGCTGACGATGCTTGCATACTGAATAGTATCAAGGCGATCGATCAATTGCTCAAAACCGATACGCCCAACGGGCCGGTGTGGCATCGCTATAACGGTGACGGCTATGGTGAGCACGACGATGGGCATGGCTTCGATGGGGTGGGGCGTGGGCGTGGCTGGCCCTTGCTGACAGGCGAGCGCGGCCACTATGCGCTGGTTGCGGGCGATGACCCCATGCCTTACCTTGAAGCCATGGCGGCCATGTCGGGCGCTGCAGGACTCATCCCCGAGCAGGTTTGGGACAGTGCCGCTATTGCCGAATACGATCTGGAGCCAGGCAGTCCCAGCGGTTCTGCAATGCCGCTGGTCTGGGCGCACAGCGAATTCATCAAATTATGTTACAGCCGCAAATTGGGCTATCCCGTGGACAGGCCGGCTGCCACCTGGCGCAGGTATCAGGGATTACGCCCCGTGATCAGCCATACGGTCTGGGGGCCGTGCTACCGGCCGGGCGCGGTCAGGCAGGGGGGTAAGTTGACCATAGCCCTTAGGGCCTCAGCGATAGTGCATTGGGGGGTGAAGGGTTGGCGGGATGTATGCGATGAGCAAACGCGTGATACGGGGCTGGGTGTCTGGGTGGTTGAACTGCCCATCGCCGCGCTCAATGCCGGTGATACCCTGCAGTTCACTTTTTATTGGCAGGACGATGCGTGTTGGGAAGGACAGGATTACGAGGTTAGCGTAAAGGATAGGGTAATCCTCGGTTAACAGGGCTGACCAGCAACCTCTGTCAAGTCGGTTGCGTACGCCTATGTTTGGCGATTGCAGGGGTAAATGGCATATCCATGTTGAGGAAATCTGGCTTTTAGTGGTAGAATGCGCGTCGCATCGGAATAGGCCGATGTGAATTTCCCGCTCGCGCAAGTTGGGGTGCTCGAAAGAGTCAGGCTGGCGAGTGGTAGTTTTAACCCTTACGATTAGGAATAATTATGGCTGTAACAATGCGTCAAATGCTGGATGCTGGTGTTCACTTTGGTCACCAGACCCGTTTCTGGAATCCAAAGATGGCACCGTACATCTTCGGTCACCGTAACCGTATTCATATTATCAACCTGGAAAAGTCCGTCGCGCTGTTCGCTGAAGCAGAAAGCTATGTGCGTAAGCTGTCCGCGAAAAAAGGCACGGTCCTGTTTCGTGGCTACCAAGCGTCAGGCGCGTGAAATTTTGCAGGAAGAGGCGGTTCGTGCAAATTCACCGTTTGTAAATCATCGCTGGTTGGGTGGTATGCTGACCAACTACAAGACTGTTCAGCAGTCTATCAAGCGTCTGCGTGAACTCGAAGCGATTGCAGCGGATGGTTCGGCTGAAGGCGTTTCCAAGAAGGAAGCGCTGATGATGGCGCGCGAACTGGAAAAACTCAATCGCAGTCTGGGCGGTATCAAGGATATGCCTAATCTGCCTGATGCATTGTTTGTTATCGACGTGGGTTACCAGAAGGGTGCCATCGTTGAAGCGAAAAAGCTGGGTATCCCTGTAATCGGTATCGTTGATACCAACAATTCCCCTGTCGGTGTGGATTTTGTCATTCCTGGTAACGACGATTCTACCCAGGCCATTCGTTTGTATGCGCGCGGTATCGCCGATGCGGTTCTGGAAGGTCGCGCTCAGGCATTGAATGAGCTGGTCCAGCAAGTTGCAGAAGCTGCGACAGAACAGGCAGAATAAGTAGCAATCAAGTGCTAAAAGGGGCGCAAGCCCCTTTTTTTGTAAGTTTTTTATCTGAATTTCAGGAGTGGGATATGGCAGAAGTTACTGCAAGTATGGTCAAGGAATTGCGCGAGGCTACCGGTCTTGGCATGATGGAATGCAAAAAGGCATTGGTCGAAGCCAATGGCGATTTCAAGGTTGCGGAAGAGCAAATGCGCATCAAGAGCGGTGCAAAAGCCAGTAAGGCATCTTCACGCGTGACTGCCGAAGGTGTGGTCAGTGCATTTATCGCAGTAGATGGCAAGTGTGGGGCGGTCGTGGAAGTCAACTGCGAAACCGACTTCGTTGCCAAAAACGATGATTTCAACGCGTTTGCCAAGAATGTCGCTGAAACGGTTGCCAAGCACAATCCTGCTGACATTGCGGCATTGTCTGAACTGGTTATCGCGAACGGCGAGCAGAGCGTTGAAGAAACCCGCAAGGCGTTGGTGATGAAGCTGGGTGAAAATATCTCGGTGCGTCGTTTCGAGCGTTACGAGACAACCACAGGCACCCTGTCCAGCTATCTGCACGGCAGCAAGATCGGCGTGTTGCTCAATTTCACCGGCGGTGATGGTGCGATGGGTCGTGACATTGCCATGCACATCGCGGCTTCCAAGCCAAAGTCTGTTGATTCCACAGGCGTTAATCCTGAGGAAATTGAAACTGAACGTCGTATCGCCATCGAAAAGGCACGCGAAGCAGGTAAGGCTGAAGCGATGCTGGAAAAAATCGCCGAAGGTACCGTGCAGAAGTTCCTGAAAGAAGTCACCCTGCTGGGTCAGGTATTCGTCAAGGCGGAAGATGGCAAGCAAACCATCGAGCAATTTTTGAAGAGCCGCAATGCCAGTGTGACGACCTTCAAAATGTTTGTGGTGGGTGAAGGTATCGAGAAAAAGGTTGAAGACTACGCAGCTGAAGTGGCTGCAACAATCGCTGCTGCGAAAGGATAATTACCATGAGCACCCCTGTCTATAAGCGTATCTTGCTGAAACTCTCGGGCGAAGCCCTGATGGGCGATGACAGCTATGGTATCAATCGAGCTGTTATCGAACGCATTGTGGCCGAGATTGCAGAAGTAGTGGCGATGGGGGTGCAAGTGGCGATGGTGATTGGTGGCGGTAATATCTTTCGCGGTGTCGCACCCGCTGCGGCAGGCATGGACAGAGCCACTGCAGATTATATGGGGATGCTGGCCACGGTGATGAATTCGATGGCATTGCAGGATGCCATGATACGTTCGGGGCTCGATTGTCGTGTGCAATCGGCGTTGAATCTGGAGCAGGTTGCCGAGCCATTCATTCGCGGCAAGGCGTTGCGCTATTTGGAAGAAGGTCGGGTGGTGATTTTTGCTGCGGGTATCGGTAGTCCGTTTTTTACCACCGATACGGCGGCAGCTTTGCGCGGTGTTGAAATGAGTGCCGAAGTGGTGATCAAGGCGACCAAGGTGGATGGGATTTATACCGCTGATCCTAAGAAGGACCCGCATGCGATCCGTTATCAGAGCTTGAGCTTTGATGAGGCGATCAGCAAGAATTTACAGGTGATGGATGCAACGGCGCTGACCTTGTGTCGTGATCAAAAATTGCCGATTATCGTGTTCAGTATCTTCAATCAGGGTGCATTGAAACGTGTGGTGTGCGGTGAAGGTGAAGGTACGCTGGTGCGTGTAGAGTAAAAACCTGAGCAACTGGCGTGTGCCAATTGATGCGGGTGTATCAAAAACGAGGAGAGAATCATGATGGTTGAAATCAGAAAAGATGCCGAGCAAAGAATGAACAAGTCGCTCGATGCACTACGAGCGGATCTGGGCAAGGTACGTACGGGTCGAGCACATACCGGTTTGCTCGATCACGTGATGGTGGACTATTATGGCAGTCCGACACTGGTGACGCAGGTGGCCAACGTGACGCTGATTGATGCACGCACGATCGGGGTGCAGCCGTGGGAAAAAAACATGGTAGGCAAGGTTGAGCGCGCCATACGCGATGCGGATCTGGGGCTAAATCCTGCCACCAATGGCGATTTGATTCGTGTCCCGATGCCCATGCTGACTGAGGAACGGCGTCGCGACCTGATCAAACTGGTCAAGTCCGAGGGGGAAGATGCGAAAATTGCGGTGCGCAACATTCGCCGCGATGCCAATGGTTCATTAAAGGATTTACTCAAAAAGAAAGAGATTTCGGAAGACGATGAGCGTCGCATGCAGGATGATATCCAGAAGTTAACGGATCGCTTTGTGACCGACATCGACCAGATACTGGCGGCTAAAGAAGTTGATTTGATGGCGGTGTGATGGCAACTCTGCCCAGTTCCACGCGCACCATTCCAGATGTTGCATTGATTCCACGTCATATTGCCATCATTATGGACGGTAATGGCAGGTGGGCGAAACGCCATTTCATGCCCCGTATTATGGGGCATCAGCGCGGCGTTGAATCGTTGCGCGAGACGGTGCGGGTATGCCGTGATCTGGGGGTGGCTTACCTGACCGTCTTCGCCTTCAGTAGTGAAAATTGGCGTCGTCCGGCCGATGAGGTTTCCTTTTTGATGTCGTTATTCCTGAAGATGTTGAAACGCGAGATTGCCAGCCTGCATAAAAACAATATTCGTTTGAAAATCATCGGTGATCGTGCGCGGTTTGACGAATCGTTGCGCCAGTCCATGCATGACGCAGAGCAACTGACGGCAAGTAATAGCGGGTTAATACTGACCATTGCCGCAAATTACGGCGGACGATGGGATGTGATGCATGCTGTTCATGCGCTGTTGCAGGATCATCCCGAGCTGGCAACTACCTTTGGTGAAGAGGATTTGCAGCCGTATCTATCCATGAGCGATGCGCCCGAACCCGATCTATTTATCCGCACCGGCGGTGAGAAGCGCATCAGTAATTTCATGTTGTGGCAACTGGCTTATACCGAGTTGTATTTTACCGATACCCTTTGGCCCGCTTTCGATCGGCTTGAGATGGAACAGGCGATCGCCTCGTACCAGCATCGTGAGCGGCGTTTTGGTCGTACCAGCGAGCAGTTGTTGAACCCGTCTGCCGAATAAGGAGAGTATTTTGCTCAAATCCAGGATTATTACCGCTGTCATTTTGCTACTGCTGCTGCTGGCTATTCTGTTTTTCCTGCCCGATGCCTGGTGGGTTGGCTTGGTGGTACTGGTCATGATGCAGGGGGCAGTGGAATGGTCCAGATTATCAAAGCTGACACCGGGTTGGGGGTATTTGTACATCGCGTTGACTTTGATGCTGATACTGGGGTTGCTCTGGTTTGATTATCATCATTTGGAAGCGGAGCAACTGCTTCCCCATCTGGCTGTTTACGCGCTATCCGCACTGCTGTGGCTGATTGTGGTACCGACCTGGATGATCGTTGGCTGGAAGGTTGAAAGCCCCTTGTTGATGTGTCTTGCGGGCTGGGCGGTGCTGTTGCCGACCGGCCTTGCAATGCTTGATTTGCATGACATGAGTCCCTGGGTGTTGCTGCTGCTGATGGCGCTGGTGTGGGTCGCTGATATTGGTGCCTACTTTACAGGCCGCCGCTTCGGCAGAAATAAACTTGCCCCCAGCATCAGTCCTGGCAAAACCTGGGAAGGGGTTGCAGGCGGGATGGTTGGGGTGTCTATCTATGTGCTGATCGTCTGGTCTGTAATCCCCTTTGCCGGCTTGTCTGCCTTGTTGCTGGCTGCCTGGTGGTGGGTGGGGCTGGCTGTAATGGGCGATCTTTTCGAGTCGCTTATCAAGCGCCAGGCCGGAGTGAAGGACAGCGGTGCACTGTTGCCTGGTCACGGCGGGTTGCTTGATCGCATCGATGCGCTGACTTCCACCTTGCCACTGGCAGCGATGGTGATACTGCTGGGGCACGCTTACTGATGGTTATGCAAAATATCACCCTATTGGGTTCTACCGGCAGTATAGGTACCAGCACACTGGATGTGGTGGCTCGCCATCCTGATCGTTACCGGATCATTGCGCTTACGGCTCATACTCAGGTTGATCTGTTGTTTCGCCAGTGCGTACAATTTTCGCCGGTCTATGCCGTGCTGCTCGATGAAGTGCCCAGACAAAAACTAGCAGTAATGTTGCGCGAGGCGGGGCTGAAAACCGAGGTTTTATGCGGAATTGAGGCGCTTGAACAGGTTTGTGTGCTGCCGGAAGTGGATGCTGTCATGGCGGTGAGGTCGGCCATGTGGCCGTCCTCGTCGTGCAGGTAGTACGCCGGCGCCTCGTAGCCACGAAAGCTCAACGTCGGCCCGTCCGGGCCGCCCTCGCACGTGTGGTTGTAGACGACGTCGACGATGACCTCGATGTTGGCGGCGTGCAGCGCGGCCACCATGGTGCGGAACTCCTCGATCTCGCGTCCGGGCTCGCTGGCGTATCCCGCGTGCGGGGCGAAGAAGCCCAGCGGCGAGTAGCCCCAGTAGTTGTTGCGCCCGGCCCGCACCAGCGACGGCTCGTCGCAGAACGTCTGGACCGGCAGCAGCTCGACGCTGGTGACCCCGAGTCGCACGAGATGCTCGATCACGGCGGGGTGGGCCAGGCCGAGGTACGTCCCCCGCAGCGGCTCGGGCACATCGGGATGCCGGGCCGTGAAGCCCTTGACGTGCAGCTCGTAGATCACGGTCTCCTCGAAGGGGACCTCCGGCTTGACCCCGGTGTCCGGACCGCCGGGGCTCGTGACGACGCTGAGCGGCACCGAGCCGAGCGAGTCGACCGCGGACGGCTCGATCCCCTCGGGGTCGTCGGCATAGCCGAGCGCCGCATCGATGTCCGTCATGGTCCCGCTGATCCGGCGGGCGTACGGGTCGACCAGCAGCTTGTGCGGGTTGCACCGCAGACCGTTCTTGGGCTCGTACGGCCCGTGGACGCGATAGCCGTACTTCTGTCCTGGCGTCACCCCCGGGACCAGCCCGTGCCACACGCCGAAGGTGCGCTCGGTCAGCTCGATCCGCCGCTCATGGCTACCGTGTTCCAGGTGATCCCGTCGGTCGACCAGCGGCTAGATCCCGAGGAACTCACGGCCTCGTAGCGAGCACCATTCCATGCCACGGACACGAGCAGGTTGCTTCCACCAATAGTCCGAGCGGTCCACGTGACTCCGCCATCCGCCGAGGTGGCGGCCACCGACGTTGCACCGTTCAGCCCGACGGCAAGCAGTCCGGCCGGGCCACCGAAGCAGACCGAGTAGTAGCTCCCCGTCGGGATAGTGGCCGCCGTCCACGTCCGGCCCTGGGTGTTGGAGTAAGCGGCCGTGGTGCCGAGCCCCACGGCGATGATCCGGCCGGCGTAAGTGCCGGACGTCATCTCCACCGCGGACCTCCACCCGGCGGCGTTGTAGGGAATCGCCCCCGTGATCCACGTCGAAAGCGCCGCCGCCACCAAGCCACCCACGGTTCCTGTCGCCACGTCAGCACCTCCTGGAGGCAGATAGTTGTGCGATTCGTTGCTGCCTGTCTGGTGCGCCACGGCGCCTGCGTCGACCTCGGGAAGCGGCACAGAGGCGAGGCGCTGGCCATGCGCGGAGGCGGCCGAGGACGCTAGCCAGCGGGACCGCTGCGTCTCGGGCAGCGTGCAGCCCCGGGCCAGCATGGCGGCGAGCTGGCGCGCGTACTCGATGGTAACCGGCGTCCAGTCGGCCCACCCGAGTCGCACAGCGCCGAGGTCGTGGATCGAACATGCGACCTCGACCTCGGAGACGTAAGCCTCCAGCTTCGCGAGCTCCATGCCGGTGCGCTTCCAGAGAACGCTCGCCAGCGCCCGGTTGATCTGCCCGACGTCTCCGCCCGTGCCAGTGTGCGCCGAGTGGAGCAGGAACTTACCGGCGATACGGTG
>CAWASY010000045.1:0-11244 GCA_963784505.1 uncultured beta proteobacterium
CTGAGCCCGCAGGAGATCGACTCGGGCAAGGCCAACCGGGTGCAGCGTTTTGCCGGACCGGGTGACGCCACCACGCCCTGGTCGACCATCGCCACGCTGTATGGCCCCGGCCGCGCGGCCTTTGTGGTGCGCAGCCTCACACCCGGCAACCTGGCGCAGATCGGCCAGCCCGATCCGCAGGGCGAAGCTGCGCCCTGCTCGGCCCGCTGTTCGATGAGGCGGGCTCGGCCACCCCTGAATCTCGGCGAGCGCGGCCCGCGGCCTTGCCCGACCGGTTTGTGGCCATCGGCACCTCGGGCGGGCAGGAGATTCTCCGCAAGTGGGGCGCCCCGGTGCCGACCCGCCGGCCCTGACCCCCAGCTTCGACCCGCTGGACCAACCCAAGCCACCCCCCGGCCAGCCGCCGGTGACCGTCGACCCCTTCAGCGGCGACTGCGCCTGGCTGGTCGACTATGCCGCCGCCGAGACCCAGGGCATGGCCATCACCATCACCGCTGGCCGACCTCAAGGGGGTCAACAACCTCAAGCGGACCATCGACCGCCTGGTGGTGCTGGGCGTGGACTGGACCCAGACCGCCGACGAATCCGCCGCCGAACTGGCCGAGCTGGTCGAAGGCCACCGAGCAGACCCAGGGCCTGCGCCTGTGCCGAGACGTTGCCATTTGCGGCTGCAATGAGTTGCCCCTTCAGGACATGATCGCCGACCTGCACGATGGGGACAGCGGGTGCGCCGACGTGCTGCTGCAACGGAATGAACAAATATTCCGGCACTGGCAAGCTGCGAATGTGGCGTATCGCCGATAATTCCTTGCGGCCTTCAGGATGGACACCGCCGCGCAAATTGAATAGTTTCATGCTGTAATCCCTGTCAATGGTTTTTGCCAGTTCCAGGATTGCAGCGTCACCGGAATGATCTGGAGTTTGACCGATTCGGTAGGGCAAACCTCCTCGCATTTTCCGCAAGCGGTGCAGGCTTCCCGGAACACCACATGGATCTGTTGTGCTGCGCCCATGATGGCGTCGGTCGGGCACACCTTGAAACAGCGCGTACAACCGATGCAGATTTCCTCCTGCACTTCGGCATACATCGGCACGTTGTCCTTGATGGCGGTGAGATTAACTTCCACGCCCAGTTTTCCTGCCAACGCCGCGACCACTTCGCGACCGCCCGGCGGGCAAAGTGTGACGGGTGCAATGCCATCGGCCAAGGCTTGTGCCGCGCCGGCGCATCCTGGGAAGCCGCACTGTCCGCATTGCGAACCGGGCAGGATGGCTTGTATTTCTCCTACCAGCGCATTACCTTCCACCGCGAGGCGGCGGGCGGCATAGCCCAGAAACAGGCCGAGCACGGCACCTAATATCGTCAAACTGATTACAGCCAAAATCATGGTCAAATCTCCTGTCAGTGTCCGACCAGTCCGGCGAAACCCATGAACGACAGGGCAAGCAAACTTGCAGTGATGAACCCGATGGGTGCGCCGGTGAAGGCCGCAGGTACCTGTGCAAGGGCGAGTCGTTCGCGCAGACCGGCAAACAGGACCATCACTAGCGTGAAGCCTGCGGCCGAACCGAAGCCATATATCAGGCTGGTCAGAAAAGTCAGGTGTTCCTGTGTTGCCAGCAGCGGGATACCCAACACGGCACAGTTGGTCGTGATGAGTGGCAGGTAGATGCCCAGCACCTGGTACAGGCCGGGGTTGGTCTTGCGCACCACCATTTCGGTGAACTGCACGACTGCGGCGATCACCAGAATGTAGACGAGAATGCGCAGATAGGTGATGTCCAGCGGAATCAGCAGCCACTGCTCCAGCATCCAGCATGAGGCCGATGCCATGGTCATTACAAAGGTGGTAGCCAGCCCCATACTGATAGCCGTGTCAGTCTTTTTGGAGATGCCCATGAATGGACATAACCCCAGAAATTTGACCAACACTACATTGTTGACCAGTGCGGTGCTTAGCAGCAGCGATAAATATTCAGTCATTTTTTGATTTTCTCCTGCTGCATATCAAGCAATCTTTGTGCCAGTCAAGAAATTAAAATGAGGGGCTGAAAAATCAGGGAGTTTGTGAATATATGCATCAGTTTTGTGCATAAAAGTGGTTGTCGTTATCGTGTGGTCTCAGACACGATGTCGTAAAAACGACAATTACGCGGGTAGTTAGCATTAACTTAAGCGCAGGATTTTATAGGCACGTTTATTGCTTGCTATTGAAATGTCATCACTCATTCCCTAGGAACAGCCATGCCTAAACAACCAGAAGTAGTGCCTGCACAAGACGATTTACCGCAGCATCTCTTCAGACAGGCAGTCGAACAGGCCGCGCTGGCGATCTCCATCACGGACGCGCGGGCCAATATTTTGTATGTCAATGCCGCATTCCAGCGTACGACGGGTTATGCGCAGGACGAAATCATTGGAGAAAACCAATCCATTTTCTCTTACCGCGTCACACCCAAGCTGGTGTACGAAACGTTGTGGTCTCAGATCAAGCGGCAACGCCCCTGGAATGGTCTGCTGGTGAACAAGCGCAAGGATGGTAATCGCTATCTGGCAGAAGTGACTATTACCCCGGTGGTGAACGAAAAGGGTGAAACCTCACATTATCTTGGCATGCAGCGCGATGTGACTGAAGTGCACCGGCTGGAGCGGCAGGTACAGAATCAGAAGTCGCTGATTGAATCAGTCGTGGATGCCGCGCAGGTTGCGATAGTATTATTCAATGAACAGGAACAGGTGTTACTGGACAACCAGGAATACAAAAAACTGATTAGTGATCTGTGTCAAGAGCCAGCATTGAGGCTGTTGGATGCGCTGCGTGCACAGATGGGTGATGCCTACACCAAGCTATATAACGAACATAAAAACATCGCAGCACGCGAAGTGTGCATTGAATCGCCCAACTGTGCGGCGCGCTGGTTTTCATGCTCAATCTCTTGGTTCGAGGAACAGGACGTAGGTGCCGATGCATTCTATGAACCGCTGCGTCGTCATTATCTGCTGCTAACCATTCAGGATATCAGCGAGCTTAAGTGCCAGCAGGAGGCCATTCGCATCAACAGTTTGAGTGCGCTCTTGTCCGAACAGGAGCGTATTCAGGGATTGCGCGAAACGCTGGCGGGCGCAGTGTATCAACTTGAGGGCCCACTCAATATGTTGAGTGCGGTCGCCCACATGCTGGAACGTCGTTTGTCCAGCACGCATTTGTCATCCTTGCCCAACGGTGGCGGTAGCCTGCTTTCGGCCAGTGCGCTGGAAGAGGCGATACAAAAAAGCCGCGAGGCACTTGAAACGTTGCGAGCGTGTATTCCTGACCAAAGCCATGAAAAGATGCAGTCTGTTGATCTTAATGAAGTGCTGTCAGACCTGCTCAAATTAACTACGTCCAGCTTGTTGGGTGCGGGTATTGTGGTGGAGTGGCTGCCGTTGAACAAGCGTGCGCTGGTTCACGGCTACCCGGCGCAGCTATCCAACCTGTTTAAGCAATTGCTCACCAATGCCATCGAAGCAGTCAATGGGAAACGTGGTGGGCAGCGTGATCTTCGTATCAGTTGTATTACTTATCGCGATCACGTAGAGGTATTCATCGAGGACAGCGGTCCAGGCATCGGAGGGGATTTGCGCTACAAGGTTTTTCAGCCATTTTTCACGACCAAAGGTGCGGCACAACAGCATTTTGGCTTAGGGTTGGCTATGGCGCATGAAATTGTGAGTCGGCATAGTGGCACGATAGACATCGATCCTGAATACAACAACGGTTGCAGGGTCAGGGTTCAATTGCCCTGCGTACAGGGCGAACATCATGTCTGACGCACAGGAAAGGTCGGAATTGGATATTGATCTACTCCGCGCCGAACTGGAGACGCTCTACCATGTGAGCCGGGTATTGTCGCATTCGCTCAACTTCAAACAGACGCTGGATGGCGTGCTCAATGCCTTGCACGATGGCATGGCGCTGGAGCGAGGCATGGTCACCCTGATGGACTCGGCGAGCGGCGAGCTACAGATTTCATTGGTGTATGGGGTGTCGGACAAAGTCACAGAGGAAGTGAGCTATCTGCCCGGAGAAGGGGTGGTGGGAGGCATATTGAGGAGCGGTAAGAGTGTCGTTGTCGAATGCATCATGGATGAACCCCGCTTTCTCTCACGTCTTGGCATTTATAACCCGCAGGGTGCATTCGTTGGTGTGCCGATCCGCATCGGAGCAAAAGTGGTCGGCGTATTGGCGGCACAACCGGCACCCGATATGACGAGGTTTCTTGCGCAATACCAGCGATTTCTTGAAATGGTCGCCAATCTGGTCGGTCAGAGTGTGCGCTTGTCCCAACAAGTGGCACAGGAAAAGCTGGAGATTGTCGAAGAGCGTGATGTGCTTCGCCGTAGCGTACGCGGGCAGTATGGTTTCGATAATATCATCGGTCATGCCCATTCAATGCGTCGTATTTTCGAGCAGGTCAGGCTAGTCGCCAAGTGGAACACGACTGTGCTGATTCGTGGTGAGACCGGCACTGGCAAGGAGTTGATCGCTAATGCCATTCACTACAACTCACCGCGCGCGCGCGGCAACTTCGTCAAGCTGAACTGCGCGTCATTGCCGGAGACCTTGCTGGAGACGGAGTTGTTCGGCCATGAGAAGGGATCGTTCACTGGTGCGGTTGCTCAGCGTAAGGGGCGCTTTGAACATGCCGAAGGCGGCACGATTTTTCTCGACGAAATTGGCGATATTTCAGCGCCATTTCAGGCCAAGCTGCTGCGCGTATTGCAGGAGGGTGAACTGGAGCGCGTGGGTGGAACACAGACCATCAAGGTGGATGTGCGCGTGGTTGCTGCCACACACCGCGATCTGGAAGTGGAGGTCGAGCATGGGCGGTTCAGGGAGGATTTGTACTACCGACTTAATGTCATGCCAATTTATCTTCCGCCGCTACGCGAGCGCATGGAAGATATCCTGGAAATTGCACGTTTCCTGGTCGACAAGATTGCTGCCAAGCAGGGGCGTACGCTCAATCTTACCGATGCCGCATTGCGTGTGCTGATGCACCATGACTGGCCAGGCAATGTGCGCGAACTGGAAAATTGTCTGGAGCGCGCCTCTGTTATGACTGAAGGTAGTCAGATCGACCGCGATGCGGTCCTGCTCACAGGTATCGATGAGAAGTTATCTTTGAGTCGAGGCGTCATTCAGAATCTGGATTTGGATGATCCGAATCTTGATGAGCGGGAAAAAGTAATTGCAGCGTTGGAGCAGGCGGGTTGGGTACAGGCCAAGGCTGCGCGCCTGCTCGATATGACGCCGCGCCAGATCGCCTATCGCATCCAGACGCTGAATATCAAAGTGCGGCAGATATAGTCATGCAGACATGAATATTTCAGGCATGAATATTGCTTTTTTGTATGTAAGGTTGAAAACGCGACAAATTTCAGCCCGTGCGAATCGGGGTGTCAGCATCCCGATATTTTATGTGAACACACTAAGGGATCAACATGGCAATTAAAGACATCAAGGCTTTTTCTGATAAGGCAAGAAGCGATTTTGAACTGAAGGAGAAACTCATGGCATGCCAAAAAGTACGCGAGTTGCTTGGGCTGGCAGCGGCAAGCGAATTTCACTTCATCGAGGATGAACTGTATCCGCCCAATGAGCCTCAATTTACCGCCGATCAACTTTCCGAAAGGCTTATCAAAGCATTGCTGCGAGCCTGATTGATGCACGGCTTCTTTTCATCTGTCGGGCAGAGGGAAAGAAGCGCTCATCCAGGCTAGGGGTGTTGTGGCAGGAGGCGTTTTCAATCTGATATAGGGGAATACGACATGGACAATTCATTTTCGCATGGTTTGCTTTATGCAGTCGCACCAGAAAATCTTTCCGAACTTCATTTACGGGATGATGAAAAAGGCGAAGAATTCGAGTGGGAAGAAAAATCGTGGCAGTTTTGGTTCAGCTCGATTAGGCAGGCTGTGCTCAATTTATTTATACATCCTGTCGCAAAGTAGGTTGCTACAAGCTGCGAGTTTGAGGGCTGCTGCATTATGAATACCTATCTCGATTGGTCGGCCTATAAAGATGCTGGCTTGGGCGATGCCTATGCCGATATTCCCAAAAACGGCGGTGACTTTGCCAAGGCGGTGGCCGCGTGTATTAAAAGCGGCCTCTGTGAAACCAGAGCCAAGGGCGTGATGTGTCCCAGTTTTCGCGCCAGTGACGATGCCGATCTCTCCACGGGCGGGCGAGTTAGACTGTTGAAAATGGCGCTGAATGGTGAACTGGGCGAGCTGCCTTTTACCGATCAAGCGCTCGCGCGAACCATGGATATGTGTGTGGGCTGCAAGGGCTGCAAGCGCGAATGCGAGAACGTCGTGGACATGGCGATGATCAAGATCGAATACCTGGCGCAGCGCAACGCCATTCAAGGTGTCACACTGCGCACCCGTTTGTTTGGCAACATCGCCGATTTGTATCATCGCTATCCGATCCTGAAAAAAATTGCCGCACTGCATAACCGCTACCCATTTGTGGCTGGTCTGAACGATGCGCTGCTGGGTATTTCAAGCAGGCGATCCTTACCGGAACCTGCAAGAGGGGGTTTCGAGTATTTTGATTACAGCTCGCACGTACCCGCTGAAAAACAAAATGAGGTAGTTCTGCTGATAGACACCTTTACCCGTACCTTTACGCCGGAGCATGCCCATGCGGCGCTACAGGTTCTGGAGGCGGCCGGCTACCGCGTGTATGTCGCAGCGCCCAAGGGCTGTGAGCAGGCAGCCTTGTGTTGCGGACGCACTCATCTTGCCCACGGGCTGATTTCCGATGCCAAAAGGCATGCCGTAGAGATGCTCGCGGTGCTGGCGCCCCATGTCGATGCAGGCAGGCCTGTCATCGGCCTGGAACCTGCCTGCCTTTTGGCGATAAGAGACGATTATAAGTCGCTTGGCTTGGGTGCGACGGCTGACCGAGTAGCTGCCCAGGCTATCCTGTTCGAAGAGTTCATCGCAAGGGAAGTGGCTGCGAAGCGCTTTGCGCTGCAATTTAATCCCTTGGGTCGTTCTGTCCTTATTCATGGTCACTGCCATCAAAAGGCGGTCGGTGCGATGAAGGCGATGCGCAAGGTGTTGAAGCTGATCCCGGCGCTGCAATTCGAGCTGATCGAATCGAGCTGTTGCGGCATGGCGGGCAGCTTCGGTATTGAAACTGAGCACACTGAGATGGCAATGCAGATGGCTGAACTGAGTTTACTGCCGACACTGCGCGAAAATCCAGATGCGCTGGTCGTTGCCAACGGCTTTTCCTGCCAGCAGCAGATTCGCGAGGGGTGCGATCATCGCCCCATGCACATCGCCGTGCTGTTGCGCGATGCGATGGTGTCGGGATGAGCGTAACCACATTGATGGATCGTGTGTAACAAGCCCCCTCCTCCCGGGAGAGAAATTCGCAAGCAAGCAAAGAGGAGAAAAGTGATGACTAACGTATCGTTGCCGTGGGATGAAGATGCACTCGCAAAATTGGAAAAAATACCTTCATTCGTGCGTAATATGGCCAAAGACAAGATAGAACGCGCCGCAATAGAGGCGGGCGAGAGCCGTGTCAGCGCCGAATTCATCGATAGAAACAAGGCAAAGTTGATGGGGTAAACGGCGTGGACAACATGAAGTTCTACATGACGCCCGGCTCATGTTCTACCGGTATACATATCCTGCTGGAAGAGCTTGGGCTGGTCTTCGAGGCGCATATCGTCAACCTTCCTGCCGGCGATCATTACAAGCCGGAATACCTTGCGATCAATCCCAAGGGAACCATTCCGACGCTGGTCACGGCGGGTGGTCTGACTATTACCGAGTTTACCGCCATTGCCTACTGGCTGGGGTGCAGCTATCCTCGGGCGGGTTTGTGGCCGGATGATGCGGGCGGACAGACTAAAATTCTCGAAGCGATGAATTATATCGTCGGCACGATACACATGCAGGGCTATACCCGCATCTTCACTACGGATCAATATGTCTTCGAGCAAAGCGAGGTGGAGCGAGTCAAGGCTCAGGGCGCAATCATCGTCAAAAAGGGCTTTGCGTTGCTCAATCGACAGTTGGCTGATCGAGATTATCTGGCGGGCAACTTTTCAATAGCTGATGCTGCGCTTTTTTACGTGAGTTTTTGGGCCGACAAGATCGGCATTGCGCTGCCTGAGCATTGCCTGGCTCATTATCGCCGCATGTTGCAGCGACCCGTGGTGCAGCAGGTTCTCCGTGAGGAGGGTTACAACCCAAGCTTACTGGGGCAACAGGCCTGACGATCTGACATGAACCAGAAGCGTCAGGATCCAATATTGGATTTTGTCAAGCACGGGTTACGCCATAAAAAAGCCCCAGTTTTTAAGGACTGGGGCTTTCAAAAGACAGCGTAACAGTGCGATGAATCAGGCTAGCGCCTTGATGACATCCTCGACCACCTTTTTCGCATCGCCGAACACCATCATGGTCTTGTCCATATAGAACAGGTCATTATCCAGCCCCGCATAGCCGGTCGCCATCGAGCGCTTGACCACCAGCACGGTGCGCGCCTTATACACATCCAGTATCGGCATGCCGTAGATCGGGCTGGACTTGTCGTTCTTGGCGGCAGGATTAACCACGTCGTTCGCACCGATTACCAGCACCACATCGGTGTCGGAGAACTCGTTGTTGATTTCATCCATTTCAACGACTTGCTCGTAAGGCACTTCGGCCTCGGCCAGCAGCACATTCATGTGACCCGGCATACGACCCGCCACCGGGTGTATCGCATAACGCACCTTGACGCCCTTGGCAGTCAACTCCTTGGACATTTCGTTGATCGCATGTTGCGCACGCGCCACCGCCAGACCGTAACCCGGCACGATGATCACCGAATCCGCATTGCCCATCAGGAAGGCTGCATCATCCGCACTGCCGCTGCGATAAGTCTTCTGTACGCCATCATCCGCCGCATCAGCTGCGGCTTCGCCGCCGAAACCACCCAGAATCACGTTAAAGAAGGCGCGATTCATGGCTTTACACATGATGTAGGACAGGATCGCACCGGAGCTGCCCACCAGCGAACCTGCAATGATCAGCATATTGTTGTTCAGGGTAAAACCGATACCGGCCGCCGCCCATCCCGAATAGGAAT
The DNA here is from genome assembly GCA_963784505.1 of uncultured beta proteobacterium. Classification (GTDB taxonomy): domain Bacteria; phylum Pseudomonadota; class Gammaproteobacteria; order Burkholderiales; family Gallionellaceae; genus Gallionella. Next base: position 9,141 of record CAWASY010000045.1, read on the forward strand.
TGAGCATCGATACTACTACCGGCATGTCCGCGCCGCCGATCGGCATGATCAGCAACACACCCAATACCAGCGCAATGGCGGTCATCACAAGGTATGGCGTCCAGGTCGGACTCAGAAAGAATGCGATACCAAAACCCAGCATGGCAATTCCCAAAATCAGGTTCAGCCAATGCTGTCCCGCAAAGCGCAACGGACGGCCGGACAGTTTGCCGGACAATTTGCCGAAGGCAATGATGGAACCTGTAAAAGTGATCGCCCCGATAAAGGTGCCGATAAATAACTCGATGCGGTTGCTGCTGTGCAGCAATTCGCCTGGCAATGCAATACCGTAGGCAACCGGATTTTTGAATGCGGCCATCGCAACCAGCACGGCAGCCAACCCCACCAGCGAGTGCATCGCCGCAACCAGCTCGGGCATGGCGGTCATCTCGATGCGACGGGCAACCAGCGCACCGATGGTGCCGCCAATGGCAATCGCCATCACGATGTAAGCGACATTGTGGGTGACAGACAAGGTGGTCAGCACGGCAATCGCCATACCGATCATGCCGAAGGTGTTACCACGACGCGAGGTCATTGGCGAACTCAGTCCCTTCAGCGTCAAAATAAACAGCACCGCCGCGACCAGATAGGCCAGATATACAAAATTGGCTGACATTTATTTGCCCTTCTTTTTAAACATGCTCAGCATGCGCTGGGTAACCAAAAATCCGCCGAACACGTTGATGGCAGCGAGCATTACCGCAACCAGTCCCAGTATCGTGCCGATGTCCATCGTCTCGGGTTTCGCCGCCAGCATTGCGCCGACGATGATGATGCCCGATACCGCGTTGGTCACCGCCATCAGCGGCGTATGCAGTGCAGGGGTGACATTCCAGACGACGTGATAGCCGATAAAGATCGCCAGCACGAATACGGTCAAATTCATTACAAAGGGATCAACCACTTCAGTCATTATTTTTCTCCTATTTGGCAGCAGCGGGGGCTGGCACAAAGATGGCACCATCACGGCATAAAAGCGTGCCGGCGATGATGTCATCGGCCATGTTGATATTCATCGCGCCGGTCTTGTCACACAGCAAATTGATGAAATTCAGCAGGTTGCGCGCATAAAATGCGCTGGCATCGGTCGCCACCAGACCTGGCAAATTGGTCTCACCGACGATGGTCACGCCGTATTTCACGACATGCTTGCCCGCTTCCGACAACGGACAGTTACCGCCCGCTTCCACCGCCATGTCGATCACCACTGAACCCGGCTTCATCTGTTTGACGGTCTCCTCACTCAGCAACACAGGCGCGGCACGACCCGGAATCAGCGCGGTGGTGATGATAATGTCGGCCTGCTTGGCGCGTTCGGCAACCAGTACCGCCTGACGCTGCATCCAGCTAGCGGGCATCATGCGCGCATAGCCGCCCACGCCGCGGGCTGTCTCGCGCTCTTCATCCGTCTCGAACGGCACGTCGATGAATTTGGCGCCCAGCGATTCAACCTGTTCCTTCGCAGCGGGACGCACATCGGATGCTTCAACCACCGCGCCCAGACGCTTGGCGGTGGCGATGGCCTGAAGACCCGCCACCCCGACACCCAGAATCAGCACGCGCGCAGCCTTGACGGTACCGGCAGCGGTCATCAGCATCGGCATGAAGCGCTGATAAATATCGGCACCGATCAGCACCGCCTTGTAACCGGCGATATTGGCTTGGGATGAGAGTACGTCCATCGCCTGAGCGCGCGAGGTGCGCGGCAACTTTTCCATCGCGAAAGCGGTCAGACCCTGCGCCGTGATGGCGGCAACCTGTTCGGCCAGATGCGGCGTCAAAAGCCCAACCAGCACGGTACCCGCGCTCATCTGCGCCAGTTCATCCGGCAACGGCGCCCTGACCTTGAGCACGATTTCCGAGTCCTTATAGAGCGTGGCCGCATCGACCAGCGCAGCGCCCACCGCTGCAAAGTCCGCATCCGGGTAATGTGAACCCGCCCCCGCGCCAATTTGCACCTGCACCTGATGACCCGATGCGATCAACTTCTTTACCGTTTCCGGCGTTGCCGCAACACGAGTTTCGCCTGCACGCGTTTCCGCAGGAATGCCTATCCGCATGT
>CAWASY010000046.1:0-10975 GCA_963784505.1 uncultured beta proteobacterium
GCAACACTCACCCCAGGCGTGGAACGCCTTAAGTATCACTTCACTATCACCTTTGGATACAAACACATAACCCATATCCACCAGCTCGGCGCGCAACTCCTGATAATTGTAAATCGTGCCATTAAACACCAGTACAAGCTGCAGAGCTTCATCGATCATAGGCTGATCGGCGTTGGCAGACAGATCGACCACCGCAAGGCGCCGATGACCGAATGCCAGCGCGCCCCCCTCGTAGTAACCTTCATGATCCGGCCCGCGTCGTTCGAGCCGCGTCGTCATACGCCGTATCGCACCCATGTCAGGCACTTCGCCATCAAAGCGAAATTCACCACATATGCCGCACATGCAAAACTCCATCAAATTCGGATATAGAATTATCGCTTACCACTACTCAAAAAACTGCACTTTCTATCACCACGGGATGATTTACGCACGATTTCTGTCAGTTTCACGGCAGGCTGCTTTTATCACAACCCCACTTGCCGCTCAACAAGCAACTTACCTTGTAATCAACCAGTGCTTCATAGTATTTTTTCTTGGCCTCAAAAGCCGATGCACGTCCATAGTAATACTTGTAATTTGTGCTTGCCTTCTTCTCTTGATCGAGCGTGATTGCGCGGGTGAAAGCAGAAATCGCCTGGTCATTCTGACCCGTTTTCAGATAAGTAGCGCCCAGATTTCCAAAGGCTTCTGAAAATCTCGGTCTCAGCCGAGTTGCCGTTTCAAGATTGACAATAGCCTTGTCATATTTATCCACTTTCAACCATTCAGTCCCCAGATTGTAATAAATCCGGCTCACCCCGGGCAAAGACTGCCGATCCCCTACCAGCTTCTCGGCATCTTCCCACAAAAGTATCGGATGCGAGAAAATCGCCAGCCGCTCCATCGACACCATGAACAAGGTTGCCGCTACCAACACCGACATCATCAGGGTCAGTCGTGCGTTCAATTGCATCAGCAACAACGGCAATATAATCACACCACCCAACGCCCATATATAACTGCGATATAGCACAAATATCTCCTGGATGCGCACGGTGGAAAACTCGGTCATATACATCATCCAGGGAAACAGCATGGCAAAGCCGATCAGTCCGATCTTCCTGCGCTTGAACAACAGCCTGATTGCCACCACTCCGTATGTCAGGTAGCAGAGTATCCCCAAACCGTAGACCGAAAAAACACTATCCGCAAATGGCTCACGCATATCCACGGATATCCAGCCCGGATTCGGCAACAACCATAGCAAACCGTATTTGAAAAACAGCCAGGACTGGGTCAGCACACTGTAAAAAAACGCATGTTCCGGCACAACACCGTCGAACATGTCATCCGCGTTAATTTCATAAGCGTGACCGATCACACCGCGAATCTGTGCAAACGTCAGTAAACCAACCAGCGCATAAGCTGCAAAAACCATCCAGTTTTTGCGCAGAAACTGCCGCCAGTCGTCATGTAACAATATTGTTAGCGCCACGATCACAATGGGCAGCATGATCACATGTTCCTTGGCGTGCGTCGCCATTAAATACAGGCCAACGCTGATCCACAGCCATGAGCGACCACCGTGCAAAAATGCCCACAGGCTCAGTATGCTAAACAGCGTTGCCATCACTATACTTCGTTGCACCAGATAACCCGCCGCATATACGCCAATCGGATGCAAAGCAAACAGGCTCGTTGCGAGCAGTACTGCCGTAACCATGCTGGTATGTTCTGTACCTGAAAAATTCGCAGGCATTACCCTGCTATACAAGTGAAGCACAAACAAGGCCAAAGCCATGACAACGAACCAGTGCAGCAGCAGATTCTCTATCCTGAATGCAGGCAAACCAAAGCCGAACAGTTCTGCAGTCCAAGCCAAGGTGGCATAGGGCAGTGCGCGCAAGGCATCTAGGGAAGGGTGTGCATAAACCTCAATTGCAGAATGGCCGCTGCTATCCAGCATGAAAAAATACAAATCGTCGAAAACAATGGGATTGTGCAGGAACTGACCGTACAGTGCGGCGATCGCGACACCCATCAATACTGCCCACAACAGCCTTGTTTTCGAATCATTCATGCCAACTTACCCCCCACTTGAAAAGCTGCTATAAAAAAAGCCCCTCCGAAGAGGGGCTTTGCTCAGACGACTGCCGTATTACTTACAGATCTGTGATGTCAAACATCCGCTGCCTGTTGTAGCCCATGTAACCGAACCATCGGCCGCACGGGTAGGTGTCAGGATATAAGTGTCTGCTGCAGTAATACCGCCGACAGCACGCGGAGTCGCTGTAATTTTACCGTCTACAGTTGTAACTGTATCCACATATTTCGTCGCATTTCCGGTAACCACGTCCACAGGAATACCACTGCTACCACCCGTACAACCTGTCACTGTTCCCAGATCCTGTGAGCAGACTTCAACTGCAGTTTTAATCGCCTGGGTTGCCTGAGTCACTTCAACAAACTTGGCTTTCTTGGTGTAGTTGCTGTAAGCAGGAATCGCAACAGCTGCCAGGATACCGATAATCGCCACAACGATCATCAATTCGATCAGGGTAAAGCCTTTTTGTACGTTTTTCATTTGATGCTCCTATTTAAAAATAAATAATTCAGGCTATTCGGCCAAACTGGCACTATCACCGTTCCGCCTTGCCCATATACAAGCAATTGCCGTGCCAATCTTACATTATACTGATTCTACTGGATTTTATTATTATCCAAACGCACAAACCGGCCTGTTCTCGACTTTTTTTGTCAGCAATGTGACGATTTTCGTCAGTTCTGAACGCGAGACCAGATTACGCATAATACAGAGGGATTCAGCCGTGTGGCGGGGCTGATGATTGAGGACTGGACAGCCTGAATGCGCGCTGCCGCACACCCCATTAATCCAATGCGACACCCGGTATCTTGTTCAGATTCACTTCGTCTATCTGCTCCGGTGAGAGAAATTTATTTGCATAATCCAGATAGACTTTTTCGCGGATAAATACATCAAACAAATCCGGATCAATATGCCCGTCCAACTTGAATTTACCGAGAATAGTCAGAGACTCCGACAGGGTTTTTCCCTTTTTATATGGCCTGTCCTCGGCGGTCAGCGCTTCAAAAATATCGGCAATCCCCATTACCCTGGCCTGTAACGGCATCTGATCCCGGTTCAAGCCACGCGGATAACCCTTGCCATCCATGCGTTCGTGATGACCGCCGGCGTATTCTGGCACATGCTTCAGGTGTTTTGGCCAGGGAAGGGATTCGAGCATCTTTATGGTCACGTCAATGTGGCGGTTAATCACAGCCCGCTCGGCTAGCGTCAGCGTGCCTGAGCGTATGCAAAGATTCTCGACCTCATCTTCGCTCAGAAAGGGTGCAACATTACCCTGAGCATCCTGCCACTGATAGGCAGCAATTTCCCGTACTCGCCTCAATGATGCTTCCGGCATTTTTTCAGTGCCGATATTGCAGTGGCGTAAAAATTCACGATCAGCATCCAGTTGATGTATGCGCGCCTCATAATCAGACAGGACTGAGGACTGAGGACTAAGGAGCTGGGACTGCGACTCCCCGCCCTCTCCTGCCCTGACGGGCACCCTCTCCCCGAAGTGGAGAGGGGCGATATTTGCAAGTTGGCGCAGCATCGCAATTTGTGCATCGCGCTTGAGCACCTCAAAACGGGTATCGATTAGTGCAATGCGATCGAACAGGGTATGCAACTTCGTCGGCTTGTCTACCACATGCACCGGCGTGGTGATTTTTCCACAATCGTGTAACAGCCCGGCAATCTTCAACTCGTAACGATCCTCATCGGTCATCACAAAGTCCTTGAGCGGACCGGTCCGGGTGCGTGTCACCGCCTCGGCCAGCATCATGGTTAACTCCGGCACCCGTTCGCAATGCCCGCCCGTATAAGGCGATTTATCGTCAATTGCCGTATTGATGAGCTGAATGAAGGACTCAAACAGGTCTTCCAGTTGCTCAATCAGGCGTCGATTGGTCAGCGCAATGGCAGCCTGCGAGGCAAGCGACTCAACGAGCTGCTGATCATCGCTGGAAAAAGGAACGATCGCACCTGTTTGGCGATCCTTTGCATTGATGAGTTGCAACACACCGATCACTTCTTTCTCATGATTGGTCATTGGCACAGTCAAAAATGACCTGGAATGGTAGCCGGTCTTGATATCGAAATTCCGCGTACCGGTAAAATCATAGCCTTGCGCAGTATAGGCGTCCGGAATGTTAACCGTCTCGCCACTCAATGCCGTATGGCTTACCACCATGGAGTGATTAGGTTGATCATTTTTGTCATACAACTGCACCGGATAATATTCAATTGGCGTGCCGCGCAACCCACCCATCGCGATACCCAGCGAATCGGTGCGTACGATTTCAAAGCGCAACTCCCGCTTCTCCTCATCATTCAGATAAAGCGTGCCGGCATCGGCATTGGTAATACGCTTTGAAGCCTCAAGTATCAACTCCAGCAAACTGCCAATATCGTGCTGTTGTGACAGCGCAATGCCGATCTCGTTAAGTTCCTTGAGACGGATAATCAGATTGTTATGTGTATCTGCGTTCATACATGGCAACTTGCTGTTAGTCGTTCGTTAAAAAGCAGGTAAACAACCTTAACCCGCCATCATCCAGCTTATTTAATGCATACCGCACGTATCTGGTGCATATCGGTAATACCCTGCAACACCTTCTCCATACCATCCTGCTTGAGCGTGTGCATCCCTTCGTCTAGTGCAATGGCCAGCAATTCGGCCACGCGGGCACGCTCCTGTATGGCTTTTTTGACCGGATCACTGCCTATCAGCAATTCATGCAAACCCACCCGGCCACGATAGCCCGTGCCGGTGCATTTTTCACAGCCAACGGGGGTATACAGCGTAAACTGTTTCTGGTCATTGGCAAACAGCCTGATCCATTCGTCATACAACGCCTGTTTGGCACGCGTTGCATCCTGCTTCCAGGTTTCGGTATTCCTGAGCTCTTCACTGTACTCGGCTATCATATCCTTCATCTCATCCGCAGTGGCAATATGCGGCTGCTTGCAATCGTTGCACAGGCGCTTGGCCAGACGCTGTGCCAGGATGCCCAGCAGCGCATCAGCAAAATTGAACGGGTCCATGCCCATATCGAGCAGACGCAGTATCGATTCGGGCGCACTGTTGGTATGCAGCGTGGCAAATACCAGATGGCCGGTCAGCGATGCCTCAATACCGATCGAGACCGTTTCCTTATCGCGCATTTCACCGACCATGATTACATCCGGATCAGCACGCAAAAAGGCACGCATGATGGTCGGAAAATCAAGACCCGCTTTCTTGTTGATCTGTACCTGACGCAGTCCTTTCTGGGTGATTTCGACTGGGTCTTCAGCCGTCCATATTTTGGTCTCGGGCTTATTGATAAACTTGAGTATCGAATGCAGGGTCGTGGTTTTACCGGAACCGGTTGGCCCGCACACAAAAAACAGGCCGTAGGGCTTGCTGACCGTCTTGTGTATCAACTCGCTGTTGCGTTCCGAAAACCCCATTTTTTCCAGCGGCAAAGGCTCACCTGATGCAAGAAGACGCATCACCACATCCTCCACCCCGCCCTGCGAAGGGATGGTCGCCACACGCAATTCGATGTCCAGCGGCCCGAATTTCTTGAACTTGATCTTGCCATCCTGCGGCTTGCGCTTCTCGGAGATATCAAGATCGCACATGATCTTGATGCGGGTCACCAGCGCATTGCGATAGGTGGAAGGCACCTCAATATAGTTGAGCAGCGTACCATCCTTGCGCAGGCGTATCTGCGTCTTGCCCTTGCCAGGTTGCGGCTCGACATGAATATCCGACGCACCCATGCGATGCGCATCCACGATGATTTTATTGACCAGCTTGACCAGCTCATTGTCTGCAGCGGCATTGACATCATCCTGGGTAATGGAAGGGATATCATCCTCATCTCCAGACATACTGGAGAGCAAATCATCCATGGAGGATTCATCCATGGCAATGCCGGTCGCCGCAGAATTTCCGCCATAAAACGCATCTAGCGTCTTAATAAACTCGCGTTGCGAGCATACCTTGTAAACCAGCCTGCTTCTGGGGAAAATGTTATTGACCACACGGGAAGCCTGAATACGTTCAGGGTCAATGGTCAAAATCTCCACGCCCTCCTGAGTTTCATCTATAGGCACCCAGCGGCTACTCTCGACATACTCGCGTTTCAAATTGCGCAGCAACTCGACCGGCTTGATACGATCAGCATGGTAGGGCTCGTAGTCCACACCGAAATAGCTGGACAACGCCTTACCCAATGCAGCCACACTGACCTGAAACTCGTCCAGCAGCACCTCTTCGATATCCACCCCCTTGCGCCTTGCGGTACGGGTAGCCAACTCAAATTCGGCAGCGGACAGCACCGCACCGACAACCAGATAATCATATTTTGTTTTGACCGTGATTTTATCCTGACGCTGGCGCAATGCCACGGCCATGGTCTGCGCCAGTTCCAGCACACCTTCTTCGAGTAACACAGGGAAAGGGATGCCATCACGATTGTTGATGATCTGTATCACACCCACCAGATCGCCGGTTTTTACATCCAGTATCGGCGCGACCAGCATCTGTTTGGTGCGATATCCGGTGCGTCTGTCCACCTCTTGCAAAAAGCGCAGATGCGGACTATGCCTAGCCAACTCCTGCTCATCATAAACGTCATGGATATTGAGCAATTTCTTGTTGACGGCCACATAGCCTGCCACGCTCTGCTCTGCAATCGGCAGCTTGAGGTCTTTAAAAGAATTTAACCCGGTCTTTACCTTGGAAACCAGCGATACATTGTCATCGCCCAACACATAAATGGTCAAACGGTCGCCGTTGAACAACGTGCAGATATCCTTGCTGACATCCAGCATGATTTCATCGATATTGCCGGTTGCATGTATCTTGTTGATGACGTGATTGAGGTTTCTTGTAAACTCAAGACGGGCATTCATATCATCGTCATTATTAACTGCTGGCTTCATCACTACTCCTGTTTTGCCTCTCGCCCTTAAAATTCAAATATCTGATTATTTGTCAAAATTTGTGGGTTAAATTCACCCGCACAGCCAGCAATTTCCTGCATAATCAAATCGGTCTCATCCGGCTTCAGATGCGTAATGAGTATTTGTGCATCTCCCTTATACTTGGCCAATTCGCCTGCCAGCAGGCTCGGACACAAATGTTTGGAAAGTACCGCCAGTTCCTTGTCGGCATTTGGAAATGCTGTTTCGATAATCAGATAGCGCAATGAGTCGATCCGGTTAACCACTGTCCAGAGCGCATCATTGATATAGGTATCACCGCTATAGACCAGACTTGCGGCTCCGCTATCGAGCTGATATCCAACCGCCGGAACGGTATGGTTTGCCGGCAGCGCCGTGATCCGCCGCCCCTGTAAATCGACCGCTTTGCCCAGCGAAATCGGCTGGTAACGCATCACCGGCTGCGAAGCATGGCTGATTTGGCTAAAATCCGGCCATATCTTCCAGTTGAAAATATGCTCTCTGAGTATAGCCAGCGTCTCCTCGATGGCATAAACCGTCACAGGTTGATCGCGCATACAGAACACACTGTCCAGCAACAGGGGCAGACTACAGATATGATCCATGTGGGAGTGCGTAATAAAGACGTGATTCACCAGGCTCAACTCGGCCAGACTCAGCTCACCCACCCCCGTACCGGCATCGACCAATATGTCATGATCAACCAAAAACGAAGTGGTGTGTAAACTGCCACCTATTCCGCCACTACACCCCAACACTCTCAACTTCATTCTTGAACGCTTCCCGAAATATCAAACTTCCAAGCAAAATGTTTGTCAGTCATTTGAAATAAAACTCCATCTTGATGCCTGCCAGCTCAATCAGGTCATGATCCTTCAACTGAAAAGGCTGCGCGCCCAGCATCTGACCATTCACAAAAGGAAATACCGCCCCTTCAACATGAGTAATAAAAAAACCCTGTGGGCGACGTGTCAGCACGGCCACCTGTACGCCTGGCTTACCCAGTGTCGTCAGCCCTTTCACCAGATCCAGTTCCTTGCCGGCATTAGGCCCATTGAGAATTTGTATCGCCGCAAGCAAAGCAGCAGGCGTTTTGACAGGCTGAATATCCGCAACAGCGGCAACAACCGGCGCATCCTGCGCGACAGATTCGAGAACAGACAGAACAGGTGCTGCGGGTTCATCAGCCAGCATCCCCACTGCCCCTGCTTTGTCCAACGACACCGGACGAGCCTGTCCAGTCTCCCCGCCGGTTTCCGAAAGTGAGGCAGACAGACCTGTAGCAATACCGGCATCCCTGACGCTGGATTCACGAACTGCCAACGGCTGAAAATATCCGGTATCACCTGATTTCGTCACCGCCTCCGGCTCAGGCGAGACGGGAACGCGCATGATCATGGTCTTCTCGAAGTCTGCCGCACTGGTTCGACTAACGTGATCATTCAAATAGGCAAGCTTGTATTTGCCAATCTCGATCAAATCCTGGTTTTGCAAAAAATGCTTTTTGGCGGGGACGCCATTGACGGTCAGGCCATTGGTGCTATCCAGGTCCTCAAGAAAGGAATCATTCAGGATCGTAATGATCGCCGCATGCTGACTGCTCACGGCCAGGTTGTTGATGACGATATCATTACTATCTTTGCGCCCTATCGTCATGCGCTCTGCGCTCAATGGGTATTCCTGTATCACTTCCCCATCCAGACTCAATATCAATTTTGCTGTCATATTACTGTCCTCTTTACCTCATAAGGGCCATGGCACACACCTGCCGTATTTACCCGGGGCAGCCAAACCTGCAGCGCAAATACCTGCGCACCCGTGATTCACTGTGTATCCTACCGGAAGTACCCGATCAATCTGTCCATCCATCCCCTCTGCTGTGCGAACGACCGTTTCACCTTGACCAGAATAACCGAAACATTATCGCGTCCGCCATTATCATTTGCGGTCTGGATCAAATGCTCCGCCGCCAGCGTCAGATTACCCTGCATCGCATACAATATCGCTTGAATATCATCGTCTTCGACCATATCGTTCAGCCCATCCGAACAGAGCAAATAAATATCGCCAACCTGCGCATCGTGCAGGTGAATTTCCGGAATCACGTCCGCATCAATTCCCACGGCGCGGGTGACCAGATTTTTGTTCTGGGAAAAACGCGCATTTTCAACGCTGATCATCCCGCAGTCTATTTGTTCCTGCAATAGCGAATGGTCATGGGTAATCGCTTCAAACACGTCTCCACGCAGGCGGTAGAGACGTGAATCGCCAACATGACCGACCACCAAACGATTATCATAAAATAGCGCGGAAACGATCGTGGTACCCATCCCTGCGTATTGCGCCTCACTTTTTGAAGCCTGATAGATCGACGCATTCGCCTTTTTGATGCTTTTACTCAGCAGCGCGACCGCCAATTCCTCACCCGATTCCTCATCACGCACGGTCGGACTAGCATGCGCCAGAGGCGTTGCAATTTCCGTCATCATCACCGAGACCGCGATACCACTGGCCACTTCCCCTGCGCTGTAACCACCCATGCCGTCGGCCAATACCACCAAGCCGCAGGAAATTTCGGTTGCAACGCTATCCTCATTATGTGCGCGCACCATGCCCGCATGAGTCTGGGCGACTATCTCCAGTGCTTCTTCGAATTTCATAAGCAAACCTTTATTTGACCAACAGCACCGGACAGTCGACAAGATGCAGCACCTTGGCTACCACCGAACCCAATAGCAACATCTGCAGCCCACCCTGCCCCTGTCTGCACATCACAACCTGATCAACGCCCTGCTCACGGGCATATTGTGCAATCGATTCAGCAGGCGAGCCCACACTGACATGATACTGGTAAGCGAGTTGCGCCGCATCCAGTGCTGCGCGTGCCGGTTGCAATGCGTTTAGCCCCTGTTCGCGATAATAATCGTTAATCGTGTCCTGACTGATAAACAGCTTCACGTTACCTGTCGCAAGCTTCCACTGCACGTTGAGCAGCAACAACTGCGGCGCTTCCCTGAACATATCATAATGACTGACAACATAATCCACCGCACGCTGCGCATCCGGAGAACCATCATGTGGAATAAGCAGTTTCATCAAAATCCCTTCAGCGTTTTTCCGGTACAACGGAAACACTTCCATCCAACAGATTAATCACATTGCCTGCCACAACCTTGCGCATCGCCAGCCATTTGCCAACCACCAGCACCAGCAGCATGCTGCCTAACGGAATCAGCCAGTGCAAACTGTATTGTGCATGCACCAGCGGCGCGAACAATGCCTCGCTGACCAGCATCTCACCGGCCACATAACCCAACAGTGCACCCCCTCCATAGATAATATACGGGAAACGATCTATCAGCTTGAGAACCAGCTGAGAGCTCCATGCGATCAGCGGGATGCTGATCAACAAACCGAACACTAGCAAGGAAATATTCCCCTTCGCAGCAGCTGCCACTCCCAGCACATTATCCAGACTCATCACAAAGTCGGCAATGATGATGGTCTTGATTGCACCGATAAGGCGCGCATCCGCCACCACACTTCCCTCGTCATGTTCGTCCTCGGGCAGGATCAGTTTAATGCCGATCCATATCAGCAGCATTGCACCTACCAGCTTTAGATACGGCAGCGACAGCAAGCTGACGGCAAAAAAAGTCAGGACGATACGCAGCACTACCGCGCCCGCCATGCCGAACAGCACCCCTTTTTTGCGCTGCTCGGCAGGCAAATTTCGACAGGCAAGGGCAATCACCACCGCGTTATCCCCTGATAACAGCAGGTCGATTGCAATAATCTTCAGCACATCCACCCAGAACGGGGCGGTCAAAAACATTTCCAACAAAGCATTCCTTTCTTAAATTGGGGGGGTGGAGAGTGGGAATTGGGGAGTAGGAACACGCCCCCGACTTCCCGCTACCCAACGCCTACTTCCCGTTTTTTAGTACT
>CAWASY010000047.1:0-22603 GCA_963784505.1 uncultured beta proteobacterium
GGTAATACTGCACACCGCGCTCGATACGTTCGACCCCATTGATGCCGCAATGCTGTGCGATGTCGGTCGCCTTGGTGGACCAAGGAGAGAGGGTACCCAGACGCGGCACAACCAGAACAAGGTCGTAGTCGCCGGATAGCTCGGGCTCACCGACTACGCTATCTAGCCCCAGCACGCGATCGAGCAGAACGGCTTGTGCCTGATCCAGCGTCGCTGATTTGAGCGCACTGAAATAGCAATGGCGTGCATCGGCGATAATGACACCGGGTGCGACTGCACTGATCGCTACGCGCAATTTTTCCAAACGGAAAGAGGATAAAGCATGACTGCCGACAGAAACTTTAAACATGACGGTGTGGGTGGGAATAAAATTCGGGACGCGATTATACTATGCCCTGCAGCTTAATTTACGTAGCTATCATGAAACCACAGACCATTACTCAGCAGCAGCGCGCCACCTTGCTGTTGCAACGCCCCAAAGATAGCCACAAAGGGCTGTTTGGCAAAGTCGTGATCATCGGCGGAAATGCCGGCATGTTGGGCGCAGCCCTGCTGGCGGCGCGCGCAGCCCTGAGGCTGGGCGCAGGATGCGTACATGTCGGACTGCTGGCGGATAACGCACCATCCGTTGATTTCGTGCAACCGGAACTGATGCTGCACAGCACAGCCATGGCACTGCTAATCCCCGCCACTGTCATGGTGGCAGGATGCGGCATGGGATGCGACGAATTCGCCAGAAATACCCTGACGCAGGCGCTAGGCAGTCAATCGCCCCTGATTCTTGATGCCGATGCGCTGAATCTGCTCGCCCAACATCCAGATTTACGCGAGAGGCTGTTTTCACGTCAGTGGGCCACCATTTTGACGCCACACCCAGGTGAAGCCGCAGGTTTGCTGACTTGCAGCACGGCAGAAATTCAGGCGGATAGAGTGGCAGCGGTGCAAAAATTGCATGTAAAATTTGGCTGCGCGATCACACTTAAAGGCGCGCACAGCCTGTGCGCAACCGCCGACGGACAACTTTTTATAAATCACACCGGCAATCCCGGCATGAGCGCACCAGGCATGGGCGATGTGTTATCCGGCATGATCGCCGCTTTCATTGCCCAGGGCATGAAGCCGGACGATGCACTTTTACTGGCAGTCCATCTGCATGGCGCGGCGGGCGACGAACTGGCAAGACACTGTGCCATCGGCATGACAGCCTCCGAATTGACCGATCAGGCACGTCTGCTGCTAAACCAATGGCTCAACCCCACTTCCCACTAACCCCCCCACTTACTTTTAATTTATGACCACCCCTATCGACATCTCCGAACAAGCCGGCGTGCGCTACCTGCACTTCGGTTCAACCTGGGTTCAGGGCGCGATGCGCATTGCCCGTCCCTTTAATCTTGAACTTGAATACACCCGCGAAATGATGGCATCTTTGCTGTTGCGCGAAGAATCGCGCTGGCCGCGCAAAGTACTGCTAATCGGTCTGGGCGCAGCCTCGCTAACCAAATTTCTGTACCACAACCGCCCACAATCACATCTGACCATCGTCGAGATCGAACCTGCCGTAGTTGCCGCAGCACGCCATTTCTTCAAACTGCCCGAAGACGACAAGCGCATCCATCTGATCGTCGCTGATGGCGCTGACTACATCCTCGGCACAGACAAAAAATTCGACCTGATTCTGGTGGACGGTTTCAATGAACATGCGCATCCCGGACAACTCAACAGCCTGCCCTTCTATCAGGCATGTCGCAGCCACCTGACCGACAACGGCATCATGGCGGTCAATCTGCTAGGACTGTGCAAAGGGGTGCTGGGCGGTTTTGAATACATACTCAAGGCATTCGATGACCGCGCGCTGATGTTCCCCTCCTGCGAGAGCGGCAACACCATCGCATTCGCTGCCGAAGGCGATCAAGTCAGCATCAATCTGGAGGATATGAAGCACAACGCAGAAATTCTGAAGGAAGAAACCGGCCTGAATCTGCTGCCTACCATTACCCGCCTGATGCAGGCAAAGACCTGCGCAAATAACACACTGACCATGTAGACTTGGAGCTGCAAATGGCAGCATGAATTATTTGTGACAATAAACAGGCAGAGCAATAAAAATGCCTGCTGGACGGCGAGTTAGCCGCTTCATCCACACAAACACCCACACAGTTATCCACAGATTTTGTGGGTAACGGGAAAAATCCTTGTGTGCAAAAGACTTAGCCATGGTGCCTATATAGCTCCCGCACCTGCCTATCCAGCCATCAACCAAAACAAGGCAAGCAACTGTTTAAAAAAGAAAACTTATTGCGGCAAAAAAAACAGGCATCACAGAATAATCCCTTACAGGGTCTGACGTTAGCGCCGCCATCCACACGAAAATTCACAGGGTTATCCACAGATGCTGTTGGTAACCGGAAAAAACCTTGCCCACAGGCAAGTTAGTCAAGCCAATTTTCCGACCAGCCATGCGGCCTTGTCCAAGACCGCCTGCGCATCACGGATCACGGCATCCATCCCCCTGTGGGTGAGCGCATCGCTGATAAGACGCGCGCTCAGACACAATCGCAATGCACTCACTTCCACGCCATCACGCACCCCGCAGACAACCGGCTGGCCTAACTGACCGCGAACGGCGGCAATTCCCGTACCAATGGATACCTGCATTTGCCGATAAACCCGATGCGTCTGTTCACGACTGAGCGGCATCCCATTCGAATGCAACAGCAGAAACGGAAATATGCTCTGAATATGATCCCAGCCGGAATCATCTACCAAGGGACGACGATCAAGCTGCGGTACAGGCAGCGGCTCGAAACAGGGATCGCTGATCAGGCGCAGCCCAACGCTATCCCTGAACAGCTGCAGACTATGCATGACTTCAGCTGCTGACTGGCGTCGAAAGCGTCGCCACTCGGCCAGCGCCGCTTCCCAGCGTAGCGCCAGACCTGGCGAGTTCATGTCCTCATCCCGTTGATCCATCCTGGCAATACCAGACTGCGGCATCAGCAGGGCAGCCGAGAACGCCGGGCCGGTATAGAATTTCGATCCGGTCACAGCGATCATAAACCCCTGTTGCAGATAGGCGCGCAAGGTAGTCGTGGATAGGCGAAATTGGCAGGCATCTACCAGCACATTCAGTCGCTCGCGATAACGCTGCTGCAGTTGCATGACACAACTCACACCAGGCGCAATCAAACCCGTCTTGGATTGATCGACCATGATCAGTAATACCTGCGCACCGCACGAGACAGCCTCGTCAACCCGCGCGGCCACCTCGGCATCAATCTGCGCGACTGGGCGGGGGGCGCCATCCTCTTCGCGCAAGCGCACCATAATGGGAGGGGTTCCATCGGCCAGTGCAGACAAGGCGGCGAACACGCCGCTACCCGTTTCCGCCTCCTCCACCATCAACACCTGCAACGGACGGTTTGATCCGATTGCGGCATATCGCGCAGCGATACAATGTGCATCGGTACCGGATTGGGAAAACAGCAGTTCGCCTGCCAAATCAGACACATCGAAGCGCAATTCTGCACGGATGCGCTGCATCTCCTGTGCAGGAAGACGGTGCCCACTCAACAGGCGCTCATGCAAATGGCTTGCTGCATCAAAACCCGCCTGCGAAATGACCGATGCCGTGGACGAAGCGAACGCGAGCAAACCATCGTCCGGATGCGGCTGACAACCATAGCGATTAAGCCCGCTCTGAGCATCAAGTGCAATGCGCCCATCGCCCCCTGAAATCAGTAACTGCTCCATGACCGACAGGGCATGCGACTGACTCAACGCGCGCCTGACTGCACTGCATTAACCAGCAGCTGATAAAAGGCATCGAACAGCTTGTGCATCTGGGGCTGTTTGTAGGGAAACACATCTATCGGATCGAGCGCATGCACGATCATGCAACTATCGACTTCGAAAATAAGCAACGTTCCATCCCGTGTTTCGGCGCAGTCTATCCCCAGATAATCCAGCCCAACCCGTTCATTGATGCTGCGAAATGCCGCCTCATGGCGCAATGCAAAATCGCTGTCAAAGTCTGCCATAAATCGGGCTTCTTCATCCCGCTTCCAGGCGCTCTCAGCCATGCCGGCATTCAGGTAATGTATCATCCAGTGCTCGGAGATACCCATGTGACAAATATAGGGACGCCCTGCAATAAGCACGATACGGTATTTGCGGAACAGGCCGTCAGCGCTTCGATAATCGACAAAGCGCGACACATAGAATTCGCTGTGCATGCTGGATGAAAGATAATCCGATATCTGCACGGCATCGTCGAGCTTCTCCAACCCCTTGCCCGCATGCGAATCAACGGGACGCACGATGATGGGAAAATTACCATCATCCAGCACGGTCATCATATTCAACGCGCCATTGCCGATGAGCGCCAGCCCCTGCCAACTCACGCGCGCGGTTGTTGGCATATCCACGCCCGCGACAGATTTGAGCAGCGCGCAGTTGTTGTCGCGAGAAAGTCTGGCGATACGCAAAGGATCATTGAGCACCGGATGCGGCCAGTTTGCCAGCGTCAACGCCATTTTCTCCAGCAGTGGAATATTGGCTTCGGATTCGGCTATCGCAACAAATAACAGATCATGGCGCGGTAATATTTCGGGTAAATCCCTCTCGTTGGTCACATAGACAATATGCAGATCGACATCGGCATGTTCGAGCAGAAACTCAATAGGCGAATTGGCCATCAGATCACCCGGTCCCATGATGGCGAGCAGGCTTATCGGCTTATGGGATCGGCGAGTCAGACCGACGGCGACAGGGGGGGTGTAGATTTGCCGGATGGCCAGCGCCTGCGCCTGAATCTCCATCGCCAGTTCACGATCGCCTCGAAGCTGCAAGACAATAGACAAGTCCATCAGTGCATTGGCATCTGCGTAGCGTTGATCCGCTCCGGCTCTGGCAACCAGGTGCGATCCGAGCGGGCCTAGCTCGACGCCCTCGACCGCCATGCGCATCAGACTGGCCAAGCCGATGAGCGGCTCAGCCTGCTCAATCACATCACTATTCATTTCTCGAACCCATCTCAATAGAAACTGCTTTAAAGATTCAGTATATTAGCGCAAACCGCGCGTTTACATGATCGATTTACGCTCAACAAACTGATATCGGGCAGTGTACGAGCAAATACTGCCTGCCACCGTAAAATGTCATCGCGCACGATTTACGCCGATGCCAAGTGCAAATAGACACAATGAAGAGTACTATTTACGTCATCCACCGACAGGATAATGATCGCAGCACTATCAAAGTATTTATGGATAACTATCGTACAGCCTCATCCAGCTGATCATCCCAGGAGAAGCATAATGTTTTGCGGAAAACTAAAAAAAAACAACCTGACACTACAGAATCGCCTGAATGAGTCCGAGCGTAGTATTGCCGCGCTGCAGGCGGAATTAGCACAACGGGAAGTCGAGCGCCACGCCCTACAAACCGAGCTCGATGATAAAAAAAATGAATGCGGGATGCACAATGCGATATTTTCCAATCTGCAGGGTTTCGGCACTTCCTTTATCGCCATGCAACAATCACAGGCGAGCGCTGCGGATTCATTGAAACAGGAAAAAATGCACGCCATTGAAGCGGCCAATGTATCAGTTAGCAATCGCGAGGCAGTCATGCAAATCGCCAGCAGTCTGGCTAACTTGTCAGGCGACACCTTGCAGACTTCACAGAATGTGCAGGGACTGACCGAACGCGCCGCTCAAATTGGCAGTATCGTCAAGTTGATCAAGGAAATTGCCGACCAGACCAATCTGCTTGCCTTGAATGCCGCCATTGAAGCGGCACGTGCCGGCGAACAGGGTCGTGGCTTTGCCGTCGTAGCAGATGAAGTACGCAAACTTGCCGAACGCACTGCCAAGGCAACCAACGAAATTTCCGTGATAGTCACCGCAATTCAGGGTGAAACTAACCACGCCAAGACACAGATGGAAGAATGGGCAGGAAAATCCCAGGTATTCAGCAGCCAGGTCGGCAACGTGATGGAAAACATGAAACACCTGCTTGATCTGTCGCACTCGATGGAAGGCACGATTTCCGCAGCCGCGCTGCGCAGCTTTGTCGAAGTTGCCAAGATTGATCATGTCCTCTACAAATTCGAAATTTACAAGGTTTTCATGGGCATCTCTGATCGCGCGAGCGATTCATTTTCATCGCACACCTCCTGCCGTCTGGGAATTTGGTATTTTGAGGGGGAAGGAAAGGACTGTTATTCCAAACTGGACGGTTATAGTTCCGTAGCGGATCCCCATCAGGCTTTCCATAAAAATGGACGCGAAGCTGTATCCGCATTCCATGCCGGCGAACAGTCAAGAGGGATAGGACTGATCGCAAAAATGGAAAGTGACAGTATGGCCGTACTAGCAGCACTTGAGCGCATTGCCGTGGCTGGCGAAGACGACAGCAACCTGCTTTGTCACTCGCCTGGCTGAAGCTGCGAACGACTAAGCATCGGCTTGCAGACCGAAAGCGAGCGTTGCAGCGATCAAATCATCAATATCACGGGTCTGGGTACGATGATTGACGATTGCTGCGCGTATCGCCAACTGCCCGTTAATCCTGGTGGTCGAGGGCGCCACGATACCCGATTCCTGCAAGGCAACCGCAATATCGGCATTGACCCTGTCAGGGTTAGCACTGCGATAACGAAAGCACACAATATTCAATGCGACCGGCGCCAAAAGTTCCAGCCTGGGCTCGGCTTCTACCCGCTCACGCAAATACTGGGCCAGCGCGCAGGTATTGGATATGACTTGCCCCAGCTTTTCCGAGCCATACACCTGTAACGTAAACCAGGTTTTGAGCGCCCTGAACCCCCGTGACAGGTCCGGGCCGAAATCGCACGGCCAGGGTGATCCGGCCGCCATGCCGCGCACCTCCCTTTGCAGATAGGCCGCAGGAGAAGCAAAGGTGTTGTAATGCAAATTGCCATCGCGCATCAGTACAAATCCCGCATCGTAGGGCACCTGACCCCACTTGTGGAAATCAAAGGCAATCGAATCGGCGCGCTCAATACCGGCCAGTCGCGGCGCGATATCTGTTGCCAACATACCCAGTGCACCATAAGCGCCATCCACATGAAACCAGAGCGCATCACGCTGGGCAATGTCGGCAATCTCGTCCAGCGGATCAATCGCACCGACATCCACGCTGCCCGCAGTAGCCGCAATCAGAAAGGGCGTCAATCCTGCAGCCCTGTCTGCTGAAATTGCCTGTTTTAATGCCGCCGTATCCATCTGATGATACGCATTGAGCGGAATTTTTCGCAGCGCATCGGTGCCAATACCCGCCATATCCAACGCCTGTGCGATGCTGATATGCGCACTGATCGAGGTGTACGCAACCAGCCGGTGTCCATCGGGCAAGCCCTGCTGCCTGGCTGCCGTTCCAAGTACTGCGGTACGCGCAACCAGTACACTGATAAAATTAGCCATGGAAGTACCGGTAACAAACAGGCCGCTGGCCGTTTCCGGAAAATCAAACAGATCGCGTACCCAGCGCAGCACCTGACGCTCCACATCCACGGGAATCTGCTCACGTCCGCCCAGATTGGCATTGAGTCCGGCCGAAAGCATTTCAGCTAGCATACCAACCGGCGTACCACCGCCATGCACCCACCCCATGAAACCGGGATGCGCATTGCCGATGGCATAGGGCAGAATACGCTCCATAAACATGGCATGCACCTTCGCCATATCACCGGGAGAGGTCGGCATGGATTCCTCAAACACGGCACGTACCTCAACCGGAATGGACTGCCAGACGGGCCGCCCGCGCAGATTTTCCAGATAATCGAACATATCATCGAGCATGTCATGTCCTTGCCTGCGGAAATCCTGCCAATTCTCCGGATCAAGCGTTCCCTTGGATGTTTCCAACATAATCTGTATCTCCAGTTGCCGCTTGCTTAAAGGACGAGCATACACTGTTCGTTACACGCGTGACTTGCAAAGAAGTAGGCAAAACAACCGCCTATTCGATTAACTGAGAAATATTATGAATAATTTGGCAGACTTATGCAAAAAAATGGTAAATTGCCCTAAAGTTTTAGAAAACCCAGTCGATAAAGCAGTCAACACCCACTATTTCAGCACCAGTAGATTGAGAGGATTACCGTGAAAATCGAAAAACCCGGCAATATATTGCCCGCAGGACTGCTCAACGAAGCAGCCACGCGTGCGCCCAATGCGCAACGCAGCGCCGCACCGCAGCAATCCGGAACCAGTGTATCGCTCGGATCGACTGCAACGCAGTTGGGGAAAATGGAAGCGAGTATGGCAAATACCCCCGTGGTGGATACCAACAAGGTGGCTGAAATCAAACAGGCGATCAGTGAAGGGCGTTTCCAGATCAATTCCAGCTTGGTCGCCGATCGACTGATACAGTCAGTGCGCGATCTTATTTCCAGCAACCAGGCCTAAACGTTGAACAGCCACGCACAATTGCTCGCAGCACTCGGGGAAGAGCGGACTGCGGCTCGTGCATTTGTTGCACTATTACAACAGGAACAAACCCTGCTACTGGAAAACAGCATAGATTCGCTGCTGATGCTGGCAGAAAAAAAATCGGCGCAAGCGCTCCATCTGAACAATCTCACCGAAATGCGCCGCACTCTGATGAGCCGCCATTTGCCGTTACTCGATTTCTCCGTGGTAAAAAACTGGCTAAGCCTCAACAGCCAGGAGGGTCTGTCGCTGTGGATGGAGGTGCGCGCCCTGTCCGAACAGGCACAACAACTCAATCAAATCAATGGCGAACTGATCCAAATGAAGTTGCGCCATAATCAACAAACCCTTACCGCCCTGTCCCAGGCCGTCAGTCAGGCCAACGTGTACGGCCCGGATGGCCAGACCAATTTTTCAGCAGGGACAGGCAGGTCGCTCGGCAACGTCTAAATTATCGAGCATTTGCACCCCGCCCCGCAGTCCACTGTTTCAGTTTTCGGGTTTTATTGGAGATGGTGGCAGTGATTTTTCCGACTTGGCTGGCGGCGTTGAAATCTGCACGCCAGATTGCGCGATTGGCAACTCCGGTGCATCAACTGCGGGTTTGTCCAGCTCGCCCTGCTGATTTCCCCGATCAAATTCGGGTGACAATACCGTAATTGAAACCCTGCGATTGCGTGCCCGATGCTCTGGCGTATCATTAGCCACGATAGGCTGATTGGCGGCCATGCCGACCGCAGCCAGATGTTCCTCGGGGACGCCATAACTGACCAACATTCTGACAACACTGCTGGCACGGCCGGCCGACAATTCCCAATTGGATGGAAATTGCGCGGTTTTAATCGGCACATCATCCGTATGCCCTTCTATTTCTGCAGACTGTTTCCCCTCGCTTAGCACCTGTGCAATTTGCTGCAAGGTGGATTGCGCGCCGGGCTGCAAACCAACGTCCCCCTCCCTGAACAAGGTACTGGCGCTGATATCAACGACCACCCCGCGCCGGCTTTTATGAATCCCAACCAAGCCCTGCTCAACCAGCGGTGCCATGGCACTATGCAACCTGTCTTCGAGCTGCTTCATCTGCTCTTGCAATTTTTTTTGTTTTTCCAGCAAAAGGGCAGCCTGCTTGTCTACGACCACAGTCATCACGACCGGTTTCCCGGCAACCATGGTGCCCGTCTGTTGGGAAAAAGCGGTGTTGAGCGAAGCGCTGAAGGTCTTGTACTTCCCCTCGTTAACCGAAGAAATCGAATACATCACCACAAAAAATGCGAACAGCAAGGTCACGAAGTCGGCGTACGAAATCAGCCAGCGTTCGTGATTATCATGCTCAACGCGCTTTCTTCGTCCAGCCATGACTAGTTGAGGTAACTTTTCATTTTGATATCGATGAGCCGTGGATTTTCACCATTGGCAATGGATACCAGACCGTCAACGGCCATATCACGCATATTCGTCTGCTGCATGATGATGGCTTTGAGCTTGTTGGCAACGGGCAGAAACAACAAATTGGCGAATGCCACACCATAAATAGTGGCAACGAAAGCAACGGCAATCCCCCCGCCAAGCTTGGCAGGCTCAGACAGGTTCTGCATCACATGCATCAGGCCTAACACGGCACCGATGATGCCTATGGTCGGCGAATAACCTGCCGCCGATTCCCAAACCCGTGCTGACTGCCAGTGCAGTTGCTCCCATGAATGAATATCCACCTCCATCACTTCGCGGATTTTCTCGGCGCTATGACCATCCACCAGCAATTGCACACCTTTTTTCAAGAATGGATCCTTGATTTCAGCAATCCGCCCTTCCAGCGCAAGCAAACCTTCCTTGCGGGCAATCATACTCCACCGGGTTAACTGGTTTATCGTCTCCTGTCCCGTCGACTTGGGTGTAAAAATCACCCACTTGCCCATACTCATCGCAGTCATGAATACCTGATGCGAACTTTGCACCATCACCGCACCCAGTGTTCCGCAAAATACAATCAGGAATGCTGCGCCCTGAAACAGCACATCGAGATGACCGCCTTCGAGCAACTGTCCGGACGCCATGCCCAACAAGGCCACCAGCAAACCCAGCAAGGTCAACTTATCCATCAGTAACCTTTGAGCGCGCTGCGCAAACGTGCCACCGCCTGGCTGTGCAACTGCGAAATACGCGACTCGCTGACACCAAACACTTCACCTACTTCACGCAAATTCATCTCCTGTTCATAAATCATGCCCATCAGCATACGCTCTCGCTCCGGCAGCTGATCAATTGCACGTATCAATTCTCCCTTGAAACGCTCATCTTGCAACAGCGCCAATGGATCTGCATCGTTGGAAAAGTCGAAGTGTTCGAAAAAATCGTCACGATCTTCATCATTGAAATCTTCGTAATACATCAGTTGCGCACCGCGCGACTCCTGCAACATCTGCTGATATTGCGGCAGTGAGACCTCCAATTCGCTGGCAATCTGGGTTTCATTCGGTGCACCACCGATTTTTTGCTGCAATCGGCTGACCGCCTGCTCGATCCTGCGCATATCACGTCGCAAACTGCGCGGCAACCAGTCTGCACTACGCAACTCATCGAGCATGGAGCCCCGGATACGCTGTGTTGCATAAGTTTCAAACTGTGCGCCGTGTATCTCATCAAAGCGACTGGCTGCATCGAGCAGGCCCATCATACCCGCCTGAATGATGTCGTCTATCTGTACACTGGAAGGCAGTCTACTCATCATTTGGTGCGCGATACGCTTGACCAGGGGAGCGTGATCCCTGAGACACTGATCCTTGTTATGCAATCCGGAAGCGTTATACATGGGCAAACCAGCAATTAATCGTTAGCGTGAAATTCGCGTATCGCCTCGCTTGCCCTTGCCCTCGCGAAGCGTGGGAGAGAGCGAAGCGAGGGGGCGCTTGAAAAAGGAAAAAACGAGCGGAGCGAAGTTTCGAGCTTGCGGCCAACGGACATGCCAACTTCATCATAAGGGGTGGGATCTTTGCCATGTCCGTTAAAAATAAATAGCACTTAGCCTGTCGTTGAGAATTCAATGCGCTAACTTGCACATTGTGCCAGTTCACCTTCCCGTTGCAACTGTCTGATCAGATTTTTCATCATGCCGGACAGGCCGCCTTCCATTTCGTCCTGCCGTGTCGTTTTCTGCAAAAGCGCCTGCGAAACAGTCATGAATGAGCGGCTCGAATCGGCTGCCGGATACGCTTCAACCACCGATCTTGCCAGTTGTGTTGCGCGTTTGAATCTGTCATCGAGCGGGATACAGCCAAGATACTCAAGACGGACGGCAAGTTTATTTTTCGCCACCTTTTCCATGTTACCAAATACCAGGCGGGCCATCTGTTCGTTGGCAACCTTGTTTATCAAGATTTCAAATCGGGTATGCGCATTTTCCAGCGCCAGACGCTTGATCAGTGAGTAACTTTCGGTAATCCCGCTGGCAGTTGCATCCGTCACCACCACCAGCCTGACACCTGTCGCCAGGCTAGAAGACACCGAATTGCGTGCCGTCAGCATCGCACCATCGACCAGCATCACATCGATGCCATCGCTCACTTGCACCAGCGCCTTTTCCAGACACTGCTGCTCTATCGGGTTGAGCCTTTCCAGAACACGCATCAAGCGCGAAATCGGCAGGATAGCATAGCCTTTCACACGCAAAAGCGCATCATGAAGTGCACAGCGCCCCTGCACCACATCGAGTAAATCGTGACGCGCAAACAAACCCAACCTGTCCGTCAGATTATGGGGGCCAGGATTTTCATCCAGCACCAGCACATCGCGACCCGCGATGGAGAGTGCCTCTGCCAGATTCAGCGTTGCGCTGCTCCGCCCTGCCCCGCTTTTGCCTGCCACCAGCGTGATGACCTGAATTTTTTTACCCTCCAGCAGGCGACGCAAGCCTTCAGCCTGATCGTCCACCCCTAGCCGTTGCGGTGTTGCCAACAACGCATCTGCCTGATCAATCCCAGCACCAGGATCGTCCATGTGCACGGCTTCAACATCAAACAGCATACGACACCTCACCGGATGAATGTGCTGCCACAGCCGAATCAGCCATCATCGTGGCAAATTCAGCCGTTTCCAGCGTGAAAGGTGTTTTTTCATCGGCAGGCTTGAATGCACGATGCAACAGGATATCGATATTGACCAGATGTAAATCTTCCGGCACGCGTTGTCCGTTTGCCATGAAATACATCAGCATGCGATGGCGCACGACCACATCGAGCAAGGCACCCAGATTGGCTGCCTCGTCCAGTTTGGTGGCGATGCAACCAATCACCTTATTGCTATGATACATGCGCACCACATCTTCGAGCGTGTCGCCACCGCTGGTTGAATTCAATACCAACAAGCGCTGCACACCGGCAGCATCGAACATTTCACCCTGTTCACTGACGCGTTCATCGCGTTGCCCCATGCCAACCGTATCAATCAACACCAGATGCTTGTGGCGCAAGGCAGCCAGCGTCAGGCGTAAATCATCCGCACCCTTGACCGCGTGTACCGCTACGCCCAGTATTTTCCCGTAAATCTTGAGCTGCTCGTACGCGCCTATCCGGTAACTGTCCGTCGTCAGCAAGGCTACCTTGTCTGCACCGTAACGCACCACCGCACGCGCTGCGAGTTTGGCCGTGGTAGTAGTCTTGCCCACGCCAGTCGGCCCGATCAAGGCATATACCCCGCCTGTTACGACAATATCATCGGCAGCACCGGCAACGCGCAAGTTACGTTTCAATACCTGCTTGATCCAGGCCTCGCCCTTTTCATTGTCAGCAGGCATTTTGTCAAGCAATTGCCGCGCCAGCAAGGTACTGAATCCCGCATTGATCATACGACGCAACAAGCCGGCACGCTGCGGATCGCGCTGCTGCACATTATTCCATGACAACGTTTCTATCTGCTTTTGCAGCATACTTTGCATGGATTTGAGTTCGCCGAGTATCACGGATTCCGAAATCATGCCCTGACGTACAGCAACTTCAGGCCGCGCCCCTTCAGGCTCTGTCCTGGAACTTTCCGGTTGTCTGACTTCGGGCTGTTTGAATTCTGGCTGTTTGAATTCTGGCTGTTTAATTTCTGGTGGTCTGATTTCTGGCCACCCTGCAACCATTTTTTTCTGCTGTAGCGCACCATCGGACAGGCGCACCATCTCGTCATTGGCCATCGCGATGATTTCAACGCCCAGTTCAGTTTTCCGATTCGACAGAATGACGGCTTCCTCGCCCAATTCGTTGCGGATATCCTTTAGCGCCTCACGTGCCGTGGGTGCAATGAATTTTCTGATGTTCATATGTTTCCTCCTACCAGTGACGTCACGCGTATGGTTTTAAAATCAGGGACTTCATCATGCGAAATTACTCTCAAATTCGGCACGGTACGTTTCAAAAAACGCGCGAGCAGATCGCGCAATTGCGCCGGCACCAGCATCACCGTCGGCAAACCCAAGGATTCCTGACGCTGAACCGCCGCGCGTGATTCATTGAGCACCGTATCGGCCAGTCCCGGCTCTATGCCCATCCCATTTTGACTGGCCTGCATAGCCTGCATCAGGATATGTTCCAGTTCCTTATCCATTCCAATTACCTGCAACTCCTGTGCGGCTGGATAAAACTGCTGAACGATGGCAGGTCCGAGCGCCACTCTGACCAACGCGGTCAGCTGATAAACATCCTGGGTACGGGAAGCATTATCAGCCAGTGTTTCGACGATGGTGCGCATGTCGCGAATATGCATCCCTTCCTCCAGCAGATTTTGCAGCACCTTTTGCACCGTCCCCAACGGTACCGTCTTGGGCACCAGATCCTCCACCAGTTTAGGCGCACCCTTGGCCAGATGATCGAGCAACTGCTGTACTTCCTGGCGTCCCAGCAAATCTGCAGCGCGGGTACTGAGCAAATTGGACAGATGCGTTGCGACCACGGTACCCGGATCAACCACGGTATAGCCCATGATCTGCGCCTGTTCGCGCAATGCGGCGTCTATCCAAATTGCCGGCAGGCCGAAGGCCGGATCGGTAGTCTGGGTGCCGATCAGCCCCCCCGTGACACTACCCGGATTAATCGCTAGCATTTGTTGCGGATAAGCTTCGCCGTTGCCGATCTCCACACCCTTGAGTGTGATGCGATAACCATTGGGCCGCAGATCCAGATTGTCACGGATATGCACCGAAGGCGGCAAAAAACCGATATCCTGCGTGAACTTCTTGCGTATCCCCTTAATCCTGCGCAACAGGTCGCCATCCTGCGCCTTGTCCACCAACGTAATCAGACGATAACCCACCTCAAGTCCCAGCACATCCACCTGCGCGACATCTTCCCAACTCGCATCTGCCGCCTCGGCGATTACCGGGGAAGTTTCTATTACTGTCTGCTGCTGTTCAGCGGCCTTGTCCATTTTTTGTGACAAATAATAGGCCAGCCAGATCATTGAAAGTGCAAGCAACAGGAATGAGAAATGCGGCATGCCCGGTATCATGCCCATCATGCCGATAATCGCAGCGGTGAGCATGATGATCTGTGGCTGCCTGAACAATTGCCCCATCATCTGTTCGCCGATGTTCTGATCGGTTGCGACACGACTCACCACTACGCCAGCCGCAGTCGAAATCACCAGTGCAGGAATCTGCGCAACCAGTCCGTCACCAATAGCCAACAGCGTGTAATTCTTGGCAGCCATCGCGATATCCATGTTGTGCTGCAACACACCCACGATCAAGCCGCCAATCAGGTTGATGAACAGGATCAGAATACCTGCTACCGCATCACCGCGCACGAACTTGGAGGCACCATCCATTGCACCGTAGAAATCCGCCTCCTGGCCAATTTCCGCACGGCGCTTGCGTGCGACATCCTCACCGATCAGACCGGCATTCAAATCCGCATCGATCGCCATCTGCTTGCCTGGCATCGCATCCAGGGTAAAGCGCGCGCCCACTTCCGCAATTCGGCCTGCACCTTTGGTGATGACCATGAAGTTGATGACCACCAGAATAGAGAAAACAACGATACCCACGGCATAATTGCCGCCTACCAGGAAGTGGCCGAACGACTCGATCACCTTGCCTGCTGCATCAGGGCCGGTATGACCTTCGAGCAGCACCACGCGGGTAGATGCCACATTCAGCGACAGCCGTAGCAAGGTGGTAATCAGCAAAATAGTCGGAAAAGACAAAAAGTCCAGCGCCTTGGTGGTATTCATGCTGATGAGCAGCACCATCACCGCAACCGCAATATTGAAGGTAAACAGGATATCCAGCAGCATCGGTGGCAGTGGCAGCACCATCATGGCCAGTATCATCACAATCAATACGGGTCCTGCCAGTCCGTTCAGGTTCAAACTACGCTTTAAGAAAGTCATTGCCTGACTCATGCCATCACTCCCGATGCCGGATCAAGTTCGGATGGCACAGGCAGATTAGCAGGCTGCACCGGTGGCACACCGCCTAGCGCCTGATAGTGTTTCAACTGATACACATAGGCCAACACTTCGGCCACAGCGGTATACAGCACCTCAGGGATGCTCTCGCCGATTTCGGTATGTTTGTGCAATGCGCGCGCCAGTGGCGGCGCTTCGAGTATCGGCACGTTGTTTTCTATCGCGATCTCGCGAATACGGGCAGCGATCAGATCGGAACCCTTGGCGACCACGGTCGGCGCACGCATGCCCTTGTCACTGTATTTGAGCGCAACCGAATAGTGGGTCGGGTTGGTAACCACCACATCGGCGGTCGGAATCGCCGCCATCATGCGACGACGCGCCGCCTCACGCTGCATGCTGCGGATGCGCCCCTTGATTTCCGGATTGCCGTCGGTCTCCTTGGACTCCTGACGCACCTCCTGCTTGGTCATCATCAACTTCTTGTTGTGATCATAAAGCTGGAAGGGCACATCCACCGCCACAATCAGCAGCATGGCGCCGACGATCGCCAGAAAGCATCCGCCAACAAGCCTGCCCATTTCCGGTATCGCTGTCTTGATGGACAAGGTAGCCAGTTGCAGTACATCATCGCGATGGTACCAGATGACCCAGGTCGCCACCCCGCCCACCACCACAGCCTTGGCAAGCGCCTTAATCAACTCGACCAGCGACTGCGTGGAGAACATGCGGGCGATGCCGGAGAACGGGTTCATGCGAGAAAATTGCGGCGCCAACGCTTCGGTGCTGAACAACCAGCCGTTCAACAACAGCGGAGAAAACAATGCCGCCAGCAGCAATGCCAGCAACACCGGCGCAAAGGCGATCAGCATAGCCATGGAAAGCTCATACAGACGCGGCACCAGCAACTCCGGTTTGAAAACCACATCCTGACTGAGCGTCAGTCCATCGTGCATCAGTTGCGTCATGCTGGTCGTAAGATTTGTCCCCATAAACCAAAGCGCACCGCCACCTGCCAGCAATACTGAAAACGTAGACAACTCGCGTGAGCGGGCGACCTGACCTTTTTCCTTGGCCTGGTCAAGCTTACGTTGCGAGGGTTGTTCCGTTTTTTCTAAATCACTGTCTTCTGCCATGACGGGCTCCGCTGATGAAGCGGATGATACGCCAATTCAAGCAATTCAATAACACGAATAACGAGGAATTTATCTGGCTTTTCAAGGCGTTCAGGTAAAGACATGAAGTAAAAACACAAGAACACACATCTAACTATTTGAATAGCTGATGTTTTATATCAGACTAGCAACCTGTTATCACGTTTACCGCAATCAGGTCAATGACTCTGCAGCAAAACCGCATTCACCGCAAAGCGTTGCAGCAGCAACTTATCTAATGTGCAACTGCCGGCGGCAAGGCATCCACGTGCTCAGAAATGACTTTATTGACGTCCCGAGCATCAGCGTCAGCCTCCACCCCAACGGTTCCGCCATCATGACTGGCCGCCTCCTCTGCCTTCTTGTTCATCACAATCAAACTGATGCGCCGATTGACCGGACTTAATGGGTCGTCCTTATTGAACAGCACAGCAGAAGATAAACCGACCACACGAACAATTTTTTTCTCGTCCATGCCACCGAATATCAGTTCGCGACGCGTTGCATTGGCGCGATCCGCAGACAATTCCCAATTACTGTAACCCTTGTCACCTCCGCCATACAAGGCAGCATCGGTGTGGCCGGAAATACTGACCTTATTGGGCACGTCATTTAGCGTCTTGCCTATCTCGTGCAAAATTTCCTGTGTATAAGGCTCCAGTCTGGCGCTGCCACTTTGAAACATCGGTCGGTTTTTCTCGTCCACAATCTGAATACGCAACCCTTCTGAGGTGATATCGAGCAATATCTGCGACTTAAATTTCATCAATTTTGCGTTGTCTTCGATTGACTTTTCTATTGCAGACTTAAGCCCCTTGAGCTTGCTCAACTCCTTCTCGCGCTCCATACGCTGGTAATCCTGTTCGGAAGCCGTGGTGTTGATCATGCGCTTTTCAGCCACCACTTCTCCGGATTTAACCTGACCTACCGTTCGGGTCAAATCTTTACCCCCGCCCTTGATAATACTGGAACTGTCGCCGCTTCCCGATCCGCCCGCCAAAGCCACCTTCAAGGGGGTCTTGAAATATTGGGCAATCCCCTGCAAATCTCCCTTGGACGTCGAACCCAACAACCACATCAGCAAGAAGAACGCCATCATTGCAGTCACAAAATCGGCATAAGCAATCTTCCATGCGCCACCATGATGGCCTCCCGCCACCTTCTTGATGCGTTTGATGACGATAGGTCTTTTGTTTTTATCCTCTGCCATGTAATTCCTTATCGCTTGTGACTGCTAGCCCGTAGCCGCCGCAACCAGCTGAACTTTTAGCGCTTTTGCTTGACATGCTCTTCCAGCTCGGCAAACCCAGGTCGGTCGCCCGAGCTTAATGCCTTGCGACCAAATTCGACCGCCATGGCAGGCGCATAACCGTTCAGACTGGCCAGCAGGGTAACCTTGACGGTCTGGAATATTTTGCCACCCTCTTCCGCTTTTTGCTCCAGCAAACTCGACAAAGGCCCGACAAATCCATAAGCCAACAAAATACCCAGAAAAGTACCGACCAATGCATGTGCAATCAGCATCCCCAGTTCGGCCGGCGGAATACCCACCGACTCCATGGTATGCACCACCCCCATCACCGCAGCCACGATACCAAATGCCGGCAAACCATCTCCAAGCTTGGCAATGACATGGGATGAAACCATAGCCTCATGATGATGAGTCTCAAGTTCGACATCCATCAAGTTTTCAATTTCCATGGCATTGAGATTGCCACTGACCATGATGCGCAGATAATCAGTGATAAATTCAACCACATGATGGTCAGAGATAATTTTTGGATATTTGGAAAAAATCGGACTTTCTTCAGGCTTCTCCACATCACCCTCGATCGACATCAGCCCTTCCTTGCGAACCTTGGTCAATAATTCATACATCAAGGCCATCAATTCCATATAGGCATCCTTGCTGTATTTACTCCCCTTGAGCAGGGTAGGCAAATCTTTCACGGTTGCCTTAATGGCAACCATGCTGTTTCCAACAAAAAAAGCACCGATTGCACCACCAAAAATCATCAGCAATTCAAGTGGTTGCCACAACGCACCCAAATGACCCCCTGCCATGGCGAAGCCACCAAAGACGGAACCAATGACAACTACATAGCCTACGATCACTAACATGCAGCGCTCCTCATATATATTGCTCTACCGCCATTCTAAAACAAATCATCGCGACATGACCATGCCTGTCAACAATAGCGTCCTGATTTGTAAAAATAACCGACGATAATATACCTGCAGCGCAAAAATATGGCCTGTAACAGCGAACTGAAAAATGAAAATGATAAGACTCAGGTTTGGGTGATTGGTACGGTGTGTAAATAGTCCAGTTTAAACTTACGGACCGATTTGTGCGGCATGGCGTGGCCTGACATTAGTCTTGCCTGCGCGAGCGGGAGGATGGCAAATACCGCACAGGTAACTTGAATTGAGTTCATTGCTGTGCGAGACAAAACGTCCGCCGCATTCACGACAACAAACCAGCTGCATCATGCCGGCTTTGAAGAATCGCACCAAGAACCAGGCACGGGTAATGCTCAGTACCACCTCGCCACCTTCAATGCCTTGAACCTGATCCAGATATAATCGATAGCCAGTAATGAGCGTTTGCACCCCGTCTGTTCCGGCATTTTTTATCAGGAACTGATAGATACCCATGAACAACGAGGAATGAATATTGGGTAGCCAGCTGATAAACCAGTCAGTCGAGTAGGGCAGCATGCCCTTGGAAGGCGATTCTCCCTTGACCTCTTTGTATAGCTTGAGCAAACGCTCACGACTAAGATTTGTTTCTTCCTGCAGTATCTGCAGGCGCGCCCCCAAAACAATCAACTCAGTCGCGATTTTGACTTCCTGCGCTTCGCCCAAGACAGTCTTGATGACCATGTCGCTCTCCGGCTCAGGCGACTTCTTCAACAGCCTGTGAAGACATCAAAATAGCTGCGTGCATCTGCGCCATCATACGACTCTTGCTGTAATCCGTAACCATGTTCACCAGTATGCTTTCATCAAAACGAAAACTGCATAGCAGCATATTACAACTGGCCAACTTGAGAATCTGCGCAGGCGTTAAACCTCCGATCAGATCGACCAGATCCTGTGTCAACCCCAGCCGGAATATTGCCGCTGACTTATCCTGCTTGACCATTTGTTGAGCCAGCATCAGATAGGTCAGGTTCAAATCGCGAATACCTTCCTGTAATTGCACTGTGTTCATGGCACCCCCCTGTATATACTTAGAAGCTAATCCGATTATTCAACAACCCATCCTAACACATTGAAACGAAACATCCAATTTCGATAGATGTATTCTGCGCGAAGATGAATAGGAATTAAATTGGAAACAGGCTGTTTTTACAGTAAGGAATTGGATTTAATTGCTGTAAGGATTTTGCCTACAAAAAAACGCCATTTCGCTCAAAACTGAACGAAAGGGCGCTACTGAGCGGCGGTGTGCGGGGGGTCAAATCGACGCTCAGTGTTGTTATCGGCTATATATCTGAGAACTTTAGGCTTTTTTTAAAAAAATACTTAATAATAAACAACAACTTGAAAAATAATTAGAATTTATTCACAAATACTTAATCCATCAGCCGAAATATACATGACAAGCAGACAACTTACCGACCTGCAAGCAGATGTGTGCGATGTTCCAGCTTCAAGGTATTGAGTGTTCTTTCGCGCACGGCATGCAGCAAGTCCTCGTTCTCATCGAGCGACTCACCATAGGAGGGGATCATTTCCTTCAGTTTGCGCATCCACGCTTCACTGGCCACTCTCGGCGCAAAACAACGCTCGATCACGTTGATCATGGCCTGCACCGAGGTTGAGGCACCCGGCGATGCACCCAGCAAGGCTGCGAGGGTGCCATCCTTTGCAGTCACGATTTCGGTACCAAATTCAAGTCGCCCACCCTTGATATCACACCCCTTGATGATCTGCACACGCTGGCCAGCAGACGCCAATTCCCAATCCTCTTCCCGCGCATCGGCATAAAATTCCTGCAAACTGGCAATGCGATCCTTGTGCGACCTGAATGCCTCTGTAATCAGGTAACGGGTCAATTCCATATTATCGCGTGCAACCGCCAGCATCGGCTTGAGGTTGCTTGATTTGAGTGATGAAAACAGATCCAGCACCGATCCTTCCTTGAGAAAACGGGTAGTAATACTGGCAAAGGGCCCGAACAGCAAGGCAGGTTGACCGTCTATAATACGGGTATCCAGATGTGGCACCGACATTGGCGGCGCACCGATTGGTGCTTTGCCATAGACCTTGGTTGCATGGCGCTTAACTACTTCTGGATTTTTACAGATCAGCCATTGACCACTGACCGGAAATCCACCATAACCATCGCTCTCGGGAATACCGGATTTTTGCAACAGCGGCAGTGCACCGCCACCCGCCCCCAGGAACACAAATCCAGCATCTATGGTTTTAGTATGCTCAGAATGCGCATCTTTGACACGCACATGCCAGCGCGCATCCGGATACTGTTTCATACTGGTGATGGTATGGCCCAGCATGAGATTGAAGGTGGAATGTTTGGTCAAGGCCTTGACCAGCTTGCGAGTGAGCATACCGAAATCCACATCGGTACCATGCTTGACCTGAGTGGCAGCAACCGGCTGATCGGGCGAACGATTTTCCATCACCAGCGGCATCCAGCGGCACAGCACGTCCGGGTCTTCACTATATTCCATTTCTTCAAACAGGTGATGACTGTGCAGCGCGGCATGACGCTTGCGTAAAAACGCCACATCCTCCTTTCCCCACACGAAACTCTGATGAAAAATCGGATTGATAAATTTTTCAGGCGAGGGTAATTCACCCTTTTCAACCAAATAGGACCAGAATTGCAAGGACACCTCGAATGCCGCATTAATCGCGAGCGCGCGGTCGATTGCAACCTGCCCATCCACCCGTAAGGGCGTGTAATTTAGCTCGCAGTATCCGGCATGACCTGTTCCGGCATTATTCAGACCGTGTGAGCTC
The DNA here is from genome assembly GCA_963784505.1 of uncultured beta proteobacterium. Taxonomy (GTDB): domain Bacteria; phylum Pseudomonadota; class Gammaproteobacteria; order Burkholderiales; family Gallionellaceae; genus Gallionella. The sequence continues at coordinate 21,992 of CAWASY010000047.1, forward strand.
TCGCTTGCAACCCGGCTCAGACGTTCTACCATCATAATGCTCAGCGAAGGGTCCAGTTGCGCCAGTAACTTGCCCAGCGTCGCGCTCATCACGCCCGCCCCAACCAGCAACACATCCACTTTTTTAATTGCCATGAAAATACCCTGAAAATTGCTTCAATCCGATAAGGCAGTTGCGCCCGCTACACGAGCGCAAAGGCTGCATGCAATACACTATACAAGGATTATTTGGAGGTGCGTCCCAGAGTCGAACTGGGCTAACTGGATTTGCAATCCAGGGCATAACCGATTTGCTAACGCACCGTAAAGCAGAAAAGGGAAAGCGTATTGCTTCCCCTTGAATTTGGAGCGGGAAAAGAGGCTCGAACTCTCGACCTATACCTTGGCAAGGTATCGCTCTACCAACTGAGCTATTCCCGCATGTGAAGCATCGCATTACGTTTAATACATCTCCAGAAAACTGGAGCGGGAGAAGAGGCTCGAACTCTCGACCTATACCTTGGCAAGGTATCGCTCTACCAACTGAGCTACTCCCGCATTGCGAGGGGCGAATTATACGGAGCACAAAATTTCTGTCAACTGGTTTTCATATCGCAATTACAGTTTAAATAAC
>CAWASY010000048.1:0-4679 GCA_963784505.1 uncultured beta proteobacterium
GTACTCGTCTCGCACGACCGGAGTCTGATCCGTGCGGTGGCCGACGAATTGTGGCTGGTTGCCGACGGCGAAGCGAAGCTGTTTGACGGCGATCTTGAAGATTACAAGGTCTGGATTGAAACCCGCCGTCCTCGCGAAACAGTACAAGCCAAACCTGAAAAGTTGAAAGTGGCTGCTGCCAAACCGAACCGGAAGGCGTTAATGTCCAAGCGCAGCAAACTTGAAACCGAATTATCAAGGGCGCAGGGTGAACTGGCCGACATAAATGGGCAGTTGGGTGATCCGGCAACGTATGTCGATTGCAGCAGCGATTTCCTGGCTAAATTGAATGACAGGCGCGAAATGGTGCAGGCGAAGGTGGATGCGCTCGAAGAAGACTGGCTGGAACTGGAAATGGCACTGGAAGAGTAGAATCAGGAAGCAGTCCTGATCCTACTTGCTGGTTAATTCGACCAGTTGTGCATCCTCAATGCGTATATGGTGCAACAGCCAGTCGCGCAGATAGGAAAGTACATCGAACTGAGCCACAAAAGGGTTGTCATGTAGTTCTTCGTAGAACTCGCTGATTTTTTCTTCAAATGCATGGTGTTGATGGAGTTGGCGGTTAATGCCAGCATAGCCATAATGATCCATCATCTGTTCTTCCGCGCGAAAATGAATCTTCGCATAGGCGTCCAGCGCCTTGATCAGGCGGGCGACTTCGCCGGTGCCGCGTTTGTTGGCAACGACCTCGTAAAGGTCGTTGATCAGATCGAACAGATAGCGGTGATGTTCGTCGATGACATCGATTCCCACACTCAGATTGTCATCCCAGGGTATCCATGCGTCGTCTCGATGTTTGATCGCTGGCAGGCTGAGTACCTGTTTGGGATCGATGATATCGTCCCGGTACAGTTCGCGGATGCGCAAAATATCCGGCATCGCTTCATCGAAGGCGCGAACGACATCAGGATCGAAATGTTTGCCTGATTCGGACATGACCCAGTTGTAGGCCTCCTCTACTGTCCATGCTTTTTTGTAAGGACGGCTTGAGGTCAGCGCGTCGAATACGTCTGCCACGGAGCAGATGCGGGCCAGCAGGGGAATTGCCTCACCAGTCAGTCCGTGCGGATAGCCGTTGCCATCCCAGCGTTCATGGTGGGAACAGGCGATATCACGGGCTGCTACAATCAGCGCGTCCTTGCCTTTCAGAATGGAGGCGCCGATGCCGGTGTGCGTTTTCATGATTTCAAATTCATCATCGGTCAGCTTGCCCGGTTTGAGCAGAACCGCATCGGATATTCCGATCTTGCCCACATCATGCATGGGTGCTGCGATATAGAGTAATTCGCGTTGTGCATCAGGCAGGCCGAGTGTACGGGCGATGACTTGAGCAATGTTGGACATGCGCATGATATGCATGCCGGTTTCATTGTCGCGATACTCGGATGCGACACCCAGGCTGCGGATGACATCGGCGCGCGATTCGTTCAGTTCGAGTTCTCGTATAAGCAGCGTTTCGCAGGTTAAGGCACGGTTAACCAGGCCTGACAGCGCATGCGCGAGATTGTCCATAAATTCCGCATGTACTTCGCTCAGAACATAGTCAGGTTTTACGAACAGTACGGCATAGCCTATCCCTTTGTCGTCGACGAGCAGGGGTAAGAGCAGGATGCGTGATGTTTCGGATGACGTGGCGTTCGTATCCTCGGTATGAGGTTGAGGGTTGATAACCGGGGTGAGAAAGGCGGGGTAGTCCCAGCGCATTCGGGTTGTCCATAAGGGTTCCATGCCAAATTGCGCTACCTGAAAATAGCGTCCGCGCGGATTGAGCAACAGGATGGCACCACGCTGCTCAAGTTGCAGAGCGCCGAGTTTTTCCAGGGCAGCAAACAATCGTACAAGCAAGACGTCAAGATCGGAGGTCGTTCCGCTGGAAATGGTCAGTTCGAATACCAGCTTGCTGATGGCGAGCATGCACTGTTCTTTATTATTCATTGCATCATTGTCCAATTTCACCTTATTTTCCCTTTTGCTGATTTCCTGGTGTGGGTGCGATAGTTTATAACTATTTGATAAGGTTGGTTTTTTGCTGAAAACCTTCTATTGTGTCGGAATTTTTTTAATTTTACATCAGAAAATCCTTACCTGGCTTGTGCTTTGTTATTGTCACGGTGATGTGGTTTAATCGCGCCCATGCAATTTACCTTCAAAAATATCGCGCTAATTGGCAAACACAAATCGCCTGAAGTAGCGGAGCCGTTGCTGCGTCTGGCGGATTATCTGACTGCCAGAGGCTTGCACGTTTTTGTTGATACGCTGAGCGCGGAACATCTGGGTAGCTATTGTTGTCCGGTGCTGCCGCTGGAGACATTGGCGGGCAGTGTGGATCTGGCGATCGTAATTGGCGGCGATGGCACGATGCTGAATATCGCGCGCACTTTTTCGCCGCACCAGATACCCCTTATCGGCGTTAATCAAGGCAGGCTGGGGTTTTTGACCGATCTCACGCTAGACAATATGCTCGATGTCATCGGCGCGATGTTGGGCGGCGAATATGTCACTGAGCGGCGTCTGTTGCTGGCAGCAAAGGTGTTGCGCTGCGATCTGGAGGTATTTAGCGGTCTTGCCTTCAATGAAGTGGTGGTGCATCGCAGTCAGATCAGCAGCATGGTCGAATTTGAGGTGCGCATCGACGGCGAATATCTTTACAATCAGCGTGCCGACGGGCTGATCGTTGCCACGCCGACCGGATCGACCGCCTATGCGATGTCTGCAGGCGGCCCGATTTTGCACCCCAGTCTTGATGTGCTGGAACTGGTGCCGATCTGCCCGCATATACTGAGCAATCGGCCTATCGTGGTGCATGGCTCGTCGGTGCTGGAAATTCTGATGCATCACACCCATGACATTCGTGTGCGCTTAGATAGCCATACCAGTTTCGACATGCAGCAAAATGACCGGATAGTGGTCGAACGCTACGCCCAGCATGCCTGTTTGCTCCATCCGGTCGGGCACAGCTATTACCACACCTTGCGTGAAAAGCTGCTCTGGAATCGCACCCCCTGATACACACCCGAAATTAACCATGTTGAAGTTTTTAACTATTTCCGACTTTGTCATTGTCTCCCGGCTGGAACTGGCGTTTCGTGACGGATTCACGGCGCTCACAGGTGAGACAGGTGCCGGAAAATCCATCCTGATCGACGCCTTGTCATTGGCTTTGGGCGAACGCGGCGATGTGACCCAGGTGCGTAGCGGCTGCGAGCGTGCCGAGATTAGCGCAGAATTCGACATCAGTGCCTTGCCAGCCGTGCAGGCATGGCTCAAATCGCAGGCGCTCGACGGCGATGAGGGTATCTGTCTGCTGCGTCGTTTACTCGATGCGGGTGGGCGTTCACGCGGATTTATCAACGGTCGCAGTGCGACCTTGCAACAGATGCGCGAAGCTGGGCTGCAGTTGTTGAATCTTCATGGTCAGCATGCTCATCAATCCTTGCTGCGGCCTGAATCTCAGCGCGAGTTGCTCGATGAATATGCCGGGCTGCAGGATGCCGCAGCACGGGTCGCTGCCGAATATCGTGACTGGCAAATGCTGCAAAATCGCAGGATAACCTTGAGCCGGAATCAGCAGGCGGTCGCCGAGGAGCGCGAGATGCTGACATTTCAGCGTCATGAACTGGAGGGGCTGGCTTTTAATGCGGCTGACTGGGAAATATTGCAGGCGGATTATGCAAGACTGGCGCATGCGGCAAGCCTGCTGGAAACGGCTGCCTTTGGCGTGGAGATATTGAGCGAGTCCGATAGCGCGTGTCTGGCACAGATCAATGGGCTGATCAATCGCTTGAGCGATGGCGTGACCCATGACGCCAGCCTGAACGAGCCGCTTGCGATGCTGCAAAGCGCGCAGGCTGAATTGCAGGAGGCGGTTTACAGTCTGCGGCACTATCAGCAGCGTCTGGATGCTGATCCTGAGTTGCTACGGGATAAGGAACATCGTATACAGAGCATCATGGATATGGCGCGTAAATATCGCCTGATGCCGACGCAACTGGATGATGTATTGCAACAGATCATCGCGCGGCTGGCTCTGTTGGGTGGCGAGATGGATCTGCTGGAGCTGACCGGGCAGGAAAACACTGCAAGGTTGAGCTATCTGGACAGCGCTTCGGCGTTGAGCCGCGCGCGTCGTCTGGCGGCAGACCAGCTGTCGATGGAAATTACCGCAGCGATGCAAACGCTGGCGATGCAGGGCGGCAGTTTTTCGGTGGCATTGTTGTCGCTCAGTGAAGGCAATGCGCAGGGTCTGGAAATGATTGAATTCCAGGTGGCGGCCAATCCTGGCGTGCCGCCGCGCAGCATGATCAAGGTTGCATCCGGCGGTGAATTGTCGCGTATCAGTCTGGCGGTACAGGTTGCCACTAGCCGTGTGGCGAGCGTACCGACGCTGATTTTCGATGAGGTGGACAGCGGGATTGGTGGGCGCGTGGCAGAGATCGTCGGACAGTTGCTCAAAGCGCTGGGCCGGGAATATCAGGTGTTGTGTGTCACGCACCTGCCGCAAGTCGCTGCCATGGCCGATCACCAGTGGCAGGTGAGCAAGGCGCTCACGGAGGGGGTTACGCTCAGCCGCATTGAGGTGCTGGACAGGGATGCGCGTATCGATGAGATCGCGCGCATGCTGGAGCAATACGTGGTGG
>CAWASY010000049.1:0-5659 GCA_963784505.1 uncultured beta proteobacterium
CAAAACCATGCGTTGTATTGCGCGCTGCGTTGCTACCCAAGTCAACCTTTGTTGCCGTACCCGATCCATCATTTCGGAAAAGCTGCCAGTTGCCTGCGCTGCTGTCAGTCGTGTCGTAACCTATGCCTATCATGTTAATTAAGGCAGCAACAGCTCCCGCCCCGGTACCCAACACAGCCGTCGACGCACAAAGACCCGCAAAGCATTGCGCGCCATTGACGTTAAGATTTTGACCGATCTGTGCGCGAAACCAAAAACCACCAAAGCCTGCTGCGTTGCCCCTAAAATACTGCGCGTAGTTTGTACGCGTTCCGGCTACTGATGCGGCGGTCGCAGCAGATGCGAAGCGTTTGCGCCATGTCGCCTGCCATGGGTTTGATGATGCAATTGTCTGTTGCGCTGACAATGTGCCTGAGTTCGTCAGCGAAATTCCAACTGCCGTTGGTGTAGCTGTTGTGGAGGACGGCGCAGCCAAAGCGACAGCGTTACCGTGAAATCCAACTTGCATTATAGTATCAATGCCAGAAGGGCCTATAATCTTTGGCAACATTCGGCCTGCAACTTTCTTGCTGTAGGTCAGCAAGGTATCAGCTGGAGGCACCGTTGGCTCCGCAGCTACAGCAGAATAAGGTAAAGCATTTTCGGGCGTGAATTGAGCGAGAAATTCCGCAGGTGATGTAATTACCACATCTTTTGAGCCCGCACTAAAATTGACAGCTGCGCCCGCATTACTGGACGACAGTATGGTAGTGCGGGTCAGCGTTGTATTGAACGTACCGACACCAACTTCCCATTCGGAGCCACCGACAATTGCATAAAAGCAGGTGTCGCTTGCGGCCATAACCGAGGAAAACGCCCGGAAGCCCGATGCAGCACCCGCAAGAGTGATTGCACCCGTTCCGGTGGTTGTGGTCGTTTCCTTGACCCTGTCGGCACTTATGTGCGCCATTACGAAGCCCTAAAGAATTCGCCGCCCGTCATGGTGATGTCAGCGCCCGTTGGCGTCATCACAAAGTCGAACATCGTGAGCGGGATGATGTTGGCATCGGTGCCACCTGTCGTGTCGCTGTCGTAGCACACGGCAAGCTTGCTGATGGCGTTGCCTGATGCGGCTGTCCAAGTGACCGAAGGCAGGTTCAAGCTATAACGGTCGTTGGTGTCATCTGGCGCTGGCAAAGCTGCAAGATCGGCATCGGTTAGCGTCTTGCGGCCCATCGTCGTTTGTTCATTCGTGGTGCCTGCCAGCAAGGCACTCAGCGTGTCGACATCGATCAGGGTCGCATCGGCTTCAAGCCCTGCAGTTTCGATCGGTACGATGATGAATGCACTGTTCGCCGGGTCATTATTCTCGACGCGGTTGTAAAGCTCAACAATGCGCCCCTTCGCGATATTAAAGACGATATTGGCCATTTCGGCTTCCCTTCATGAAAAAACCGCCCGAAGGCGGTGTTGCGTTTTTGAATTTTTTAACAGGCATCAATGCCCTCGAAATAGTTCCCAAAGCCCGTAGCCAGCACTGCCCAAAATTCCAAATACGCCAGTCCCGGCAATCCATTTGCCAAGCCTGATTGCACCGGCCTTTTCATCCCGATCAGTCGTTAGATCAGCAACCCGTTCGGGTAGCTTTTCAAGCTTGGCTAAGGCCACAACCACGGTATCGAGCTTTTCATTGGCTTCCCGCATTCCTGCTTTCAAATCCCGTATTTCACGATCTCGATGTTTGCTGGCTTCTTTGATTGCTGCGACTTCGGCGCTCAAATTACCAGTCATCCAATTTTCCAGTTTGTGCCGTCCGAATAGACCGGAATTTTATTTGCACCGCCGCCTGCAACTGTCGCAGCAAAGGTCGTGGCATTGGCGTCACTGACAAATGCGCGCGCACCCTCGCCCGCAGTGGCTGCACTTGGCAGGCCAGCAACGGTGAATACTTTCTGTTTCAAATAGCCTGCAGGGAATAGCGTTTCCTCGACGTTGGAGCCGCCGATAACCACCTGATTATCTTTAGTCGTGTACGCATTGTAACCAATGGCCGTGCTGGTAAATGCGTCCACCTTTTGCGACGCATTAGTTCCGCTATTGTGGCCTATAAACGTTGACGAGATCGCCGTTGTGGCTTTCTGGCCAGCGTTGCCACCGACCGCCACATTGTTCGCGCCGGTTGTAAGGTTGGTCAAAGCGAAAAGCCCGACGCCGACATTGCCATCGGCACCAGCTATATTCTGGCCAGCAAGGTGGCCAATGACAACGTTGAAATTGCCAACTCCAATGCTATCGCCCGCTGAAGTGCCAAAAATGCAGTTGCCATCGCCTGTCGTGATGCCTTGACCTGCAAAATATCCGAACAGGCAGTTGCTATCCCCGGTCGTTACCGCTTGGCCAGCCTGCGCGCCGACTGCGGTCGTATTGACCGCCGCTGTGGATTGAGCGACAGAAAGACACTTTGCGCCAATGGCGACCGTTCCAGATCCGCCCGTTGCAGTTTCCAGCGCGCCATAACCGATCGCGACGATGTTGGTGCCGGATGTAAGCGCACCCCCAGCATGGGTGCCGACGCCAGTCACACCTTCGCCGCTGACAATGTTTTCGAGTGCGTCAACGCCAAAGGCTTCGCTCCGCAGCAATGCGGTCGCAAGCGGCATAGTATTCGCACCAAAAGAGGTGCAGGCATAGTTTGACCGCGCAATCTGTGAGTTGATTCCATAACGCGTGCTAAAGCCCGGCTCGGAATAAGCTGCACCATTGATGCTAATTCCGGCGCCGGTTGTATTAAAGAACGGAACCCGTGCGCCAAGAGAACCGTCAGCCACATTGTCGGTGTAAGTCGTCGTTGTATTGTCTGCGATGGTGGCAACCAGTTTCGACATTTCAATTGGATCGGCCGCTGCATTGCGGTAGATTTTGCGCGCTATGACAGATGGATCACCAGAAATGGGAATATTGCTAATTGATACCCGCGTATTGGTCACAGTGATCTGGTTTGTATTTCGACTTGCATCGGTTTCACCGTCTCCCGTCACATATGTAATTCGATAAAGATAAGTTCCATTAGGATTACCCGCGGAACCGGCAGCCAGTGTCAGTGAAGCAAGCGGTGCCGCCACAATTGTATACTTCAGATTGCCTTTGCTGATATTAAAGTCACCATTAGTATCTGCCAAAAGGGCGGCGTCGATCGCATCTTGGACTGTTCCACCGCCTGTCTTGCCTATTAAATCAGCACCTGTAGCTGCCGCTAAGGTAGCAGATGTGGGCAGCGTTCGCTGTTCAACTGCTGTTCCTGCAACGTCCTGGTAGATGGTGACAATCCCGGCATTGTTGACTGCGAAAAAGCCACCAGATGCCGTGGCAGCCAATCCAGCTGCGGTGTTTGCATATACCGGACCAACAAGAGCCTGTGCAGCTGCGGCACTGGCTGCGGCTGCGGCAGCTTGATCCGCAGATTCCAGTGTATTTGCGTCAAACAGAATAATAGGCGTCGGTGTGCCCGCGATTGATATCGTCACTGTTGCCGTCATTGGATTACCCCTGCTATGATGTTGAAATCACCACCCAAAACCACCTGCTTTGTGCCTCCGCTTGGAGTCAGGTGAATGTCATAGAATATTTGCGCAGACTCGCCGACGCTACGCGCAGCAGGAATACCGGATATAGATGCGGGTGTAGGCATCGTCACGGTCACGAGCGTATCGACGCCGGACAACACAGCCGTGATACTGAGCGCGGAAATAATTGCGCCACCTGCATCCGGCAAAAGACGCACTGCGCCTGACCACACAGCTCCGCTTGCCGTTGAATAATTTACGCCCTCAAAAAGGAAGGCAAAGCGAACAGGGACGTGACGCCCCACATAGCGGGGAACATAGCCCGCACCCATCGCTTGCAGTTGTGCTGCAAAATCTTTCGCGTTCATCATGTATTCCTTGGTTAAGGCAGCACTTCGCCGCCGCCGCTTCCGGGTGGGCCAGAGCCACTGCCGCCTGTATCAGCAGCACCGTCTGCAGGCGTGGTCACATAGCCAACGCTATGCCGAGACGGATGGGTCGGACTGTTAAAGGCATCGGCAGCATCATCTACACTGGGATCAAGCGCAACATAGGTGACCGCGCCGCCTGAGCGATCAGCATCATCATAGTACACCCAATAAAATGTCCCAAAATCAAGTCCAGTGATGCTACCGGAAGAAAGTGAAACTGTTCCATCTGAGTAAACACGGTCATGCGCAGCTATATTGATAGTGGCGGCTGCGCCCGCATCAGTTGCGGTCAGTGGTGATCCACCCACACCTGAAACGTAACTATTTACGATAAGACTTTCCAGATAACCTGGCGGCAGTGTATTTCCACCGATTACATTGTCATAATCTTCGCCACCGTAAAAGGGTGGCGGCGGCGCGACTGTTGCCGTTTCGCCAAGTGCTGCAGCATGTTTCGCACTTGTTTCACCCACAAGTTCGAGCTCTACTGTACCAGCTGCAGGATCAAATCGGCGTCTTGTCACGATGCATAGAAGGTCTGTCGGCCACAATTTGCAATCTGCAGAAAGTGTTAGCGCGTCTCCCGGTCGATACTCAATTAAGCGTGGTTTAACAGTAACCGTGAACGGTCCAACTTCGCGCCGGTCATAGATGTCATACAGTGCAAGCTGTACGGTCTGATCGCCATCCTGCACCAGATCATATTGTGGCTCATCAGCCTTTTCTTCACCGTCATCACTAACAAATGTCGGGACACTGACCTGCGTTGCTTGCGTGTAATTCCACTGGTGCGCTTCACTGCGAAAGCGCGGTCGGAGAGTGTTTATCCGTTCGGCCCATGGTCGGTTTGATTTTGCTGATAATTCACCGTCGACCAGATCGTCGGAATTTATTGTGTCGAGCGCAACCCGCGGCGTTTGCCAACGAAAGCCAAGAGTCCCTCCGCGCAGAACAGGTATACACCCACCGGCCTGGCAAATGCGTTTTAGATTATTCCATTTGTCAGCAGGCTCATAAACTGTGCCTCCGATTTTCCAACCATTGGCATCACACGTGTTGGCCCATGCGACAACATCAGCCCAGTCGACTGAGAGATCGCCCAAATCAACTCCAAATATCTTTTTGCCGTTTTGGTAAATTCCATGCGCATAAACGCCAGCGTAAAGCGCTGGATTTTCACTGAAGGTCCAAGTCGAAAGATCATTTATCCGATGGGCTCCAGATCCGCCAGGTCGGGTGCTATCCAGTCTCGGATCGTAGATGCGCTGTTTGGCGATCACCCCAATGATCGGGTCGCCTGAAGCGAAAACCTTGCCCTTTTTGTCAAACTTAAGTGAATATCCAATCGCTGCCAAACCGGACAACTTATAAGCCGCTCCCCAATCCGGCGCGCCGGAGAAATGGGGTGCTAGCGCATCCGACTCGGGTAGTGCGCCCATTTGGGCATCGCGGTAGACAAAACCTGCATAATATCCAAGCGCAGCATTTCCGCTGAAGCTTACAGATGTGTAATCAAATTGAACAGATTCGAAGCTATCTATGGGGCCCAGCGAATAGGCTGTTGCCAGGAACCGATATGGATTATCCGTGCCCGAAACCGTGCCGCCATATCCTACATCATGCAATTGCACACCACCTGAGTACGAGCAATACGCTCAGTCGTTACCAAGTAATAGGACATAAACA
>CAWASY010000050.1:0-7817 GCA_963784505.1 uncultured beta proteobacterium
CTGTGCCTATAGACCCTAAAAGGCCGTGGTCAGGGAGAATGGTCGAGCCTGTATCACTCGATGGCTTCTCCAGCGATGACCGTACGCTCAATGACTACCTGCTAAATCTTTATTTTTTGGATGCCAGCCTGAACAGGAGCGATGCACATTCGTTTGGCCGCAATGTGGGGCGACTGGAGCAGGCAACACCTCCTTCAGCTTCACCAGAGATTACTGTAGAGCTGAAATACTGGCTGACTTTATTCAAAGAATCGAAGTCCAGTTGACCGAGGCCGACACCGTCAAACATGAAAGAACCAAAATGATCAGAACGCTGATGTAACAACCATTGTTTATCGCGTTGCATAGAGGCCAATATGGGAGAGAGCATAGTTCCCATAACCCCGCCGTCCGCAACAGTCGGTTGAATAATCCCCCACGCAGGAGCATGGTATGAGACATCGCAAGTCAGTTATCGGAATCGTCCTATTGTGTGCGCTCTCAGGTATCACGCCAGCCGCGTTTGCCGAGGAGGCAGCCACAAGTCAATCGCCGCTTACCGCTGCCGAGTTGCAGCAATACCGCGAATTATCCAGGCGGATCAAGGAAGAATATGTCGATCCGGTGGATGACAAGCGGCTGTTCAATGCCTGCCTTGCCGGTATGAGCCACCTCGATCCGCATTCTGATTATCTGGATGCCGAAGCATTCAAGGCGATGAAGACCGGTTCCGGCATTGCGGCGGTGGGGCTGGAGCTGGGAGTGAAGAACAACCGCGCTACGGTTATTTCCGCGATTGAAGACACGCCTGCCTCACAGGCAGGAATTCGTCGGGGCGACAGTCTGTTCAAGATTGATGGCGAGCTCGTGGTTGATTTGTCACTGGTCAAGGTGGTTGATGCCTTGCGCGGCGCACCGGACAGCAAAGTCCGGCTCACGGTATTGCGCGAAGGTTTGCCTGAGCCGCTCAATTTTGATCTGACACGCAAGGTGATTACGCTCAAAACCGTTAAGTCACGGATGCTGGAGCCGGGTTACGCTTACGTCAAAATCAGCGCCTTCTACGATGAGACCATCGCCAAATTTGTCGATGCCATGCGTGAACTTGATAAACAGGGCGAACTGAAAGGGCTGGTGCTGGATATGCGCAACAATCCGGGAGGGTTGTTTAGCAGTTCCTTGGCGCTTGCTGCGGTGTTTCTGCCTGATGACGTAAAGCTGGTGACCATCACCGAGCGTCGCTATGGCAAGTCCGTGACCGTTCAGTACAACGACCATGATTTGCGTAGGAGTGATGCCAAAGCGCTGGACAGTTACCCTTCAGGAATCAAGAAACTCAAGCAGATTCCGCTGGTCGTGCTGGTCAACGGTGGCTCGGCAGCGGGGGTGGAGATCGTCGCCGGGGCATTGCAGGACTATAACCGTGCACTGATAATCGGCTCGCCCACCTTTGGCAAGGACTCGATTCAGACCTTGATAACTTTGAGCGACAAGCCAGAAGAGACTGCACTTAAACTGACCACAGCCCGCTGGCAAACACCTAAGGGCCGTTCGAGCTTTCCGTCAGGTATCGCCCCGGATTTTCCTATTTCGGCGGGTGACATTACCGCGCCCGATGCCGCCGACGCTGCGCTTGATCGTGCACTTGGCTTGCTCAAGCAGCGGAATGAGATACGATGATTGAGCTTCCTCACTCCGTCAAATGTAGTGCCAACCCTATGACTGACACGGTCACCCAAACACATAGTGCAGAATCCGGCCTGCTGGAGCGGGCCAAGGTTTTGTACAACCTGAAGCGCTACCGCGATGCGCTGGAGCTTCTGCGCCCGTATATTTACACTGCAGATGATCCGGTTTCCGCCATTGAGTTATGTTCTACCTGTCTGCGCGTACTGGGCGAATTCACTGCTGCCCGTGAGCTGGCTGAAGAAGCGCTGAGTCATTATCCTCAAGAAGCCGTTTTGCATATGGAACTGTCGGCTGCCTTGTCCGGTCAGTCGCTGTATCAGGCTGCACTCGAAGAAGCGCGTAAGGCGGTGGCGATGTGGCCCTGTGCCGATACGCATGCGTTGGAATCTGGCGCGCTGTATGACATGAACAGGTACGCCGAGTCGATTACATGCATACGGCGCGCGTTAGATTTGGAACCGAATAATCCGAACTGGCATTCACTTCTCGCAAAAAACTTGTACTACATGGATAAGGAAGCGGAATCGCTGACCTCGGTGAATACTGGTTTGTCGCTGGACCCGAATCATGTCGAATTGCTGGGGATGCTGGCACGGCTGGAACATCATCGCGGCAAGAAACTGAACTTATTGCGCTCGGTTTTGAGCCTCGATCCGCAACATAAAGGACATCGGCAGCTCTACAGCGAACAGACACAGTTATTCCGGCGCACTCTGTTGTTGGCGGTGGCTTTCACGTTGCTACATTTTTTGGTGAAATTTCTGACCCCTGCTGACTGGCAGTGGGCGTACCAGAGCTATGGCGCTATCGTCATCTGGATTGCGGGTGTGGCACTGGCGACCTACGATAAGAAAATTTTCCGGCTGATCGTTGGTTTCAATTTTGCCAACATCGCGTTGGGCATTGCCCCCGATGATTTCGCTACGTCTTGGGCTAGCCTGACAAATCAGGGCATAGGGAATTTTCTGGCAATGAGCGTCGGCTTGGTCATCATGGCATACATCGGCACGCTGATCATGATGATTGTGAAAGTCATTTTGATTGTTCCCTGGGCATCACTTCGCGAAGTGTGGCAGGCGTTTCGCGAGGCGCGAAAATCAGGCGTTTCGAATGCTTTTCTGCGCGAACTGGCCCACTCGCGCAATACCTGGTTCAACCTCGCCGCTTGTTTGCCGCCGTTATTCGCCCCCTTGCTGGCCTCTTCATGGAATCAGCTTGCTGTGTATTTGCTCTTCGTTCAGCCTTTGCTGCTTTATATTCTCAGCAGATTATGCCTGCCGAAAAAACAGCGGGTCGACTATTGGGGATTGTTGTTTTTACACGGTTTTGTTTTGATGTTTCTGTCCGCCGGCCACGATCCGCAAGTGTTGAGCTTGTCGGGCAACGTGCTGCTGGGAGTGGCGCTGGCACTGACGGGTATTATCACGGCAGACTTTTTACGGAGAATTGCATGACCCTGGACGAACTCAAGCTGATTCACGCCGCCTACCGCGTATCCCCCGGCAATCTGGATTTGGCGCTGTTGCTGGCGCGAAAACTGGCTGTGCTGGAGATGTGGACTGAACTGCTTGAAAGCATGGCTGCCTTGTTGCAACAGCCGGTAGAAAAGCAGCCGCCAGAACTGGCAGCTTTGTTGATACGCGCACTGCTGGAAACCGCCCGCGTCCCGGAAGCCGAAGCAAAACTGGATGATCTGCTGGATGCCGCACCGGATCACGATGTTGAGGAATTGCTTGCCGTCTTTGCAGCGAAAGGGATCAAGCCGCGCCGTAGCCATAAGCAAAAGAGCGTTGACGACCCGATGGCTGATCTTTCTGACTTTCGCCCGCTCGATCTAAAAACACGTTCTCAGGTGACCTTCGCACAGGTCGGCGGGCTGGAATCGCTCAAGGAAGCCGCCCGCATGAAAATCATCCTGCCGTTCCAGAAGCCGGAGCTGTTTGCCAAATACGGCAAAAAAGCCGGAGGTGGGCTGTTGCTGTACGGCCCGCCGGGTTGCGGCAAGACCCATTTCGCCAAGGCGGTGGCGGGCGAATGCGGCGCGGCGTTTTTCAATGTCGGCATACACGATATTCTTAATCTCTACGTCGGCAACAGCGAACGCAACATGCGCCGCCTGTTTGAGACCGCCCGCAGCAACAAGCCCGCCATCCTGTTCATAGATGAGATAGACGCGCTGGGACGCAAGCGCGAACTGATGCGCCACAGCGGCATGACCACCACCATCAACGCCTTTCTGAACGAACTGGACGGCGTGGGTAACGACAACGCAGGCTTACTGGTGATGGGTGCGACCAATGCACCGTGGGACATAGATTCCGCCTTCAAGCGCCCCGGCAGGTTCGATCAGCGCCTGTTCGTCCCGCCACCCGACCTTGCAGCGAGGGAATCTATTTTGCGCATTCATCTGGGCGATAAACCGGTCGCTCCCTTGGACTTGGCGCAGATCGCCCGCAACACCGAGCACTTTTCCGGTGCGGATCTCGCCGCGCTGGTCAGTCAGGCCGCTGATATTGCGCTGACCGACATCCTCAAAAGTGGCCGCGAGCGCCCGATAGACAGCAAGGACATCGCCACCGTTTTAAAGCAAATCAAACCCTCCACGCTGGAATGGATGGCAGTCGCTAAAAACTATGTGGAATATGCCAACGAAGAAGGCAGCTACGACGAAATCCGCGACTATCTGGCAGCTTCAGGCGGCAAACGGAGGATGGGGTTTTGAGTCGGCAATGGTTATGAGTGAATGTCATAACTGTCATGGTTGCAGAGGATGCGGGGGGGGGGGTATTATGCCAAGCGGTCGTGCTGTTGGTGTTTTTAATCGGGGTCTGTTCCTTATTCTTTTCTAATTTTTATTTTTCGAGGTAAGTTCATGTCAAAATTCTCTTCCTGCGTTATGAATAATATGCGTGCACGAGTGCGTTTCTGTCTTGTTGCTGTTGTGGTTAGTATGACAATCCCGTTGGCGCATGCGGGTGAATCTGATGAGCTTTGCAAGAGAGCCTATCAAATGGATGGGAAATCGCCATCCTATTATGATGGCATATGTTTTAATCACCCAAGAAGCAAAGAAAAGTGGATGTGCATTATTAATCGGATGAACAAAGGTGATTCAATGTTCTCTGCAGAATCTTATTGCGGAGCGTGATCGGTAAAATCGGGGACAGACCCCGATTTTTATCACGATTTTTATCAACTATCTGATTAATAACAAATATATCTGTTTGTATCACTCTTCTTAGTCAAGGTGAGCGGGGCAATGGGGTCAGACTCGATTTAAAATCTTGGATGGACTCATGCTTATATTAACCACATGATTAATAAATAAATTTATTTCCACATCACTCGATTTGGTTAAGTGGAGTGATGCTCCCTTTCAGTAGTCCACTAACTGACTCTCTAAATCCAAAAGCGCTTGAAAATAGTAGTGACGACGCGTTGAAATGAGTGTAATTGCGTTGATTGTTATATTGCAATAGACTAGCCATCTGACTAGTTTAATGAGGTGTGCCATGAATGCCTGGCCGGTACAAGATGCAAAATCCCGTTTCAGCGAGTTGCTGGATGCCTGTGTCAATGAAGGGCCGCAACTGGTCACGAGGCGCGGTGCGGAAACCGCCGTCCTTATTCCGATTGCCGAATGGAAGCGATTGAGCAACGCTGCACGTCCTACGCTTAAATCATTGTTGCTTACAGATGTCGGGCGGGCGGATTTGGAGTTGCCGCCACGCGGACAAGCCAGGCGTCGCCCTGCTGAAGTGCTGTAGCATGTATCTTCTCGATACCAATATTGTCTCGGAACTGCGCAAGCTTCGTCCTCACGGGGCGGTGGTCGCGTGGCTTGAAGCGGTTGCCGATGAAGACCTGCACCTCAGCGCAGTCACGCTCGGTGAAATTCAGACTGGCATTGAAATGACGCGCGAGCAGGATGCTATTAAGGCTGCCGAAATCGAGGCATGGGCTGATCAGGTTGCTGCCACCTATAACGTTCTACCCATGGATGCGACGACCTTTCGCGTCTGGGCGAAACTCATGCACCGGCAATCCGATACAGTTTATGAAGATGCCATGATAGCCGCCAGTGCCATCGTGCATCATCTGACGGTCGTCACCAGAAATGTGCGCGATTTCGAGCGCTTCAACGTGCCGCTATTCAACCCATTCGCCGATTAGAAAGGCCGGGGTGTAATGCTTAAACACGTTCATTTCGTTCCGCTGCGTCAGGCCGAGAAACTCGAAGGCCGGCATGATGTCATTGTGATTTCCATCCATGATTGCCACTTTCTGCCTAATCTGCGTAGCGGCTTTCGGGATGTGTTGCAGCTGAATTTCGACGATTACGACCATGATCGCGATGGCATGGATGCCTTGAAGGAGTCCTTTACGCCTGAGCAGGCTGAATTAGTAAAATCCTGGCTCGAGCCGTATTTACGCGCAAACACAGAATTTACCTTACTGGTGCATTGTTATGCCGGGATTTCCCGTTCGGCAGCGATTGCGTGGTGGGCGCATAAGGCGCATGGGCTGGAACTCAAGACGGAATATCCGGCGTGGTATCTGAATCGCCATGTGTTGCGCACACTAGATACCGACATCGCGCCGCCATTAAAACCAAGCGACGCGCCTCCTACACCAGCCGCTGAACGCGCTTTTGAGCTGCCTCCGGTACTTTGTTCTGCCGCACAGCCGAAAGTGCTGGTGGTGTTTGCTCACGGCAAGGAATCCGGCCCCTGGGGTAGCAAGATTCGTTATCTGGCAAATATTGCCCGCCGTAACGGTGCGGAAGTGCTGAGTCTGGACTACCGTGATCTGGACAACCCGGATCAGCGAGTTGAGCGTCTGCTTGGCACAACCCTGCCGAAACATGACGTGCTAATCCTCGTGGGTTCGAGCATGGGCGGATATGTTTCAACGGTGGCATCGCAAACCATGAAGCCACGCGGGCTTTTTTTGATGGCGCCCGCCTTTGGCATGCAAGGATATGCCGAACAGGTTTTTCAACCCGGAACGAATGAGATATGTCTCGTGCATGGCTGGCAGGATGAAATCATTCCCGTCGAGCATGTCATCCGCTTCGCCCGTGAACATCACCCGGACTTGCACCTGATTGAAGCGGATCACCGGCTCAATGATGTTTTACCAACGCTGGGGCGATTGTTCGAGGATTTTTTGCATCGCGTGATTGCGGAAAAAGTTGCGTGAATTCAAACTGTATCTCTAACTGAGCCATAAAAATTTACTATGCAAACCAGTGACGACTTCGCAAAACTAATCCAGCCTTTACTGGGGAGGTCCTTTTGGCGGCTTTATTGCGATCTTGATGGCATTCCCTTGGCGGAGCTTACGCATTTCTCCAGTGAAGACCAGCTTAGTTTCCAGCAATGCGATCAGTCCTGCAACTATGGTCAACTGATGGTCGAACTCGATGGTGGTAATGGCGAGAAGGATTTAACTTTCACCCACGACTTTTATCGTGACGGCCTAGGCGGGCCGCCCATGTGGTCGTTGCGGGTGGTTGATAAGTCGATTCCTGCGCTGTGGGCAGAAGAACTCGATGCCTATCGTTATCTGCGAAATCAAAGGTCACCGCATTGCCAGCTTTTTCCGCTCGAATGGCGCATGCGCTGTGGGGTTAGCTATAACGATGCTTTTATTCTCACCGCAGCCTGGGCCGTGCCAGACAAGGGGCATGGTATGTATGACCAAGAGCCATGCATGAGTGCGGTAGCATTGCAATTCGATTGGACGCGTAAGGCTTACTCATCTACACCGGTTAGCGATCTACCGGACTGGTTGAAACCGGGGCTACTTCCACAGATTGAACGCATGATTGGATGCAAGGAAAGTAAAGCGCCACCGCAAACGGGCACGATGTTCCTAGGTATGAGCTATCCGGTAAACGATGAAGAGGCAGGCATCAGCTACTTTTTTCAGAATCAATTGCCTGATGGATATGCGTGGGAACGGGTGGTGTGTTTAACTAAAAACTAAGCTTCATTATAAATCCTTCGCTGAATCATACAGAGTCGAGCTGGTCTATTTGTAAAAGGAACTTAATGTCACACGTAAAGCGCCTCTTTAAAAAAGTAATCTTGTCCTTGCTAGGCTTGCTCGGTGTGGTGTTGCTAGGAGCAGGCATCTGGTTTTCC
>CAWASY010000051.1:0-5138 GCA_963784505.1 uncultured beta proteobacterium
CCACCGAAGGCTTAGTTACCGAAGGCCTAGTCACCGAAGGGCCGGTAACCAAGAAAAGCTGGAACGTAGATTCAGCGAACATAGACTTAACTACCTACGACCTTTCTGTGAAGAACCCGAACGGCGGCGAAGTGGTTGCCCACCGCAGCCCGCAGGACATAATGGAAGAAATCGCCGCGCTGGATGCGGAGAGTGCGGAAGTGTTAGAAAGTATTAAGGGTTTGCTGGCATGAAGGGATGGCCAGTTACACACTTAGCGGCAATTGCCGACAAAATTACCGATGGGAGTCATAACCCACCGAAAGGTGTACCTCAAAGTGACTTTCTGATGCTTAGCTCTAAGAATGTTTTTGATGATGATTTCCATTATGAGTCGCCTCGTTATTTAACAGCAGAACAATTTCAGCAAGAAAACAAACGAACGAAAATCGCGCCTGGTGATGTACTGCTCACTATTGTCGGAACAATTGGTAGGAGTGCGGTTGTTCCTCACGATGCGCCGAAAATCACACTTCAGCGCAGTGTCGCGGTAATCCGTCCGAAACAAGATGTGATTATTCCGCGCTTCTTGATGTACTCATTTATTCGTCGAAACGTTGAACTTAACGAACAGGCGCGTGGTGTCGCACAGAAAGGTATTTACCTTGAAGCGTTGAGAGAGTTGGAAGTTGAAGTTCCACCGCTCCCCGAACAGCAGCGCATCGTCGGCATCCTCGACGCAGCGTTTGACGGCATCGCCACCGCCAAAGCCACCGCCGAACAGAACCTGAAAAACGCCCGCGCCCTATTCGAAAGCAATCTGCAATCCGTCTTCACCCAGGGGGCCCTGAGCAACGCCGAAGGGCGCGGCGAGGGGTGGGTTGAGATTGCTCTTGGGGAAATCTGTCAACGTTTGCACCAAGGTCTGAATACGGCGGGTGAGAAGGTTAAGTTTTACGATTCAGGCTATCCAATCATACAAACACGCAACATTGACGATGGAGTAGTTGAGCTTGATAGCAAAATCAAGTTCATGTGTGAGGAGGATTGGCAGCTTTACAAAGACAAATATCGTCCCGAAGTAGGAGATGTGTTCTTTACAAACATAGGTACCATCGGAAAAACAGCAATCATCACTATTGATCGTAACTACCTTATTCACTGGAATATTTTTAAGCTACGCCCGTATTTTGAAAGGGTAACTTCAGAGTTTCTCAGATACACGCTTGAGCAACTAACCTTGTCTGGCTACTTTGAGAAATTGCAAAAAGGTGGAACGGTTGATTTCGTCACGAAGAAGATGATTTCTGAGGCGTTGGAGGGTGTCCTGAATTTTGTGTAAACGGAATTTCATTATTGCTGCGGCATCCGGTCATCGAAGCGGATAGTAAACTGGTTTAGCGCGGCTTTCCAATCTCGGATTGGCATCGTCCATTTTTTGCTGATGTTGTTGATTGCCAGATAGAACAATTTCAGCAGCGAGTCATCGTTAGGGAACGAGCCGCGATTCTTGGTGATCTTCCTCAAGCTCATGTTCACCGACTCGATCGCATTGGTGGTGTAAATCACTTTGCGTATCTCTGGCGGATAGTCGAAGAACGGGATGATGCGTGCCCAGTTGCTACGCCATGATTTGACGATAGCGGGATAGTCTCCGCCCCATTTCTCATCGAACTCATCCAGTCGCATTAGGGCTTCATCCACCGTGCTGGCGGTGTAAATGGCACGTAGGTCTGCTGCCACTTCCTTACGTAGCTTCCAGCCCACATAATTCAAGCTGTAGCGCACCATATGCACGATGCACAGTTGTACTGCCGTCTTCGGATACACCGATTCAATCGCATCAGGAAATCCCTTCAGACCATCCACGCAAGCAATGAAGATGTCTTGCACGCCACGGTTCTTCAGCTCAGTCACCACTTGCAACCAGAACTTAGCGCCTTCGGTTTGGGCAATCCAGATGCCTAGCAATTCCTTCTCGCCCGATAGATTGATGCCGAGTGCGAGATACACCGCCTTAGCGCGCACCGTACCGCTGTCGCGGACTTTGACGTGGATGCAGTCCATGTACACAATCGGATACAGCGCATCGAGTGGGCGTGATTGCCAGGCTTTGACTTCGTCGATGACGGCATCGGTCACAGAGGAAATCAAGCTCGGCGAGACTTCCGTGCCATACATCTCTTGTAGGTGACCTTGTATCTCGCGCACTGTCATGCCGCGTGCGTAAAGTGACAGGATCTTGTCGTCGAAGCCTGCCCAACGGGTTTGGTGTTTGGGGATGAGCTGTGGCTCGAAACTGCCGTGACGGTCACGCGGTATCTCGATGGGCAGTTCGCCGAATTCGCCTTTGAGTGTCTTACGGCTTTTGCCATTGCGAGTATTGCCAACAGGGTTGGTCACCGATTCGTTCTTGCTGTGCCCAAGATGAGATTCCATCTCAGCTTGCAAGGCGCGCTCAACAAGTATCTTGGTGAGTTGCTTGAGCAGGCCGTTTTCGCCAATCAGGTCTTCAGGTTTTTTATAGTCAGATAACAGGCTGTCGATCAGGTCTGTGGGTATTGCTTTTGCTACGGTCATTGCAACTCCTTTTAAAGTGGCGGCAGTTTCCTGCCAAATGACCGTTTACACAAAATTTCTTACACCCTCAGGCGTTGATTTATCTGCCGAACATTTCCGAACAAAAAATTATAGTCGCAAAGCTCGATGCCCTCCGCGAAGAAACCCAACGCCTCGAATCCCTCTACCAACGCAAGCTCGCCGCGCTAGCTGAACTGAAAAAGTCGCTGCTGCATCAGGCGTTCAGCGGTGCGTTGTGATTTGCCGTCATACCGGCGCAGGCCGGTATCCAGCAAGAAAAAAATGCATTTTGTTTAAACCCACTGGATTCCGGCCTACGCCGGAATGACGGTGTTGGGAACGTGACAAGAAATCTCCGTTTCTTGAACACAACCTCCGTGACATGTATAGAAAATGGCGATTTCTAACCCTGTGCATGCCATCGACATATCGGCATACTGTGTCGATGAAATACGAAATATTCGACACATATTATTGACGTGTCGATGGCATCGACATAGACTGCGGATGTGTCGAAAAAATCATGGAATGCAAACATGAGCGCAACAAGCTGGAAACCTGATCGCCCCTATAACACCTTGCCGGCCTTGCCGCCCAAGGTGGAGATCGAGACGCGTGCGGTGTTGAAGCAGTGCATTACTGCGCGTGCGGCGCTAGCCGGGCTGAAGCAGGCGGCGGTGCTGATCCCGAATCCGGCGATGCTGATCAATACTTTGCCCTTACTGGAAGCGCGTGCCAGTTCGGAAATCGAAAATATCGTGACGACCACGGATCAGTTGTTCCGGCATTTGCGCAGCGAGGAGCAGGCCGACCCCGCCACCAAGGAAGCCCTGCGCTACAGCCGTGCATTGTTCGAGGGGTACAAGGCGCTGAAGAACTATCCGCTGACCACACGCAGCGCAGAGCAGATATGTACCCGCATCAAGGGTGTCGAGATGACGGTGCGCCGCACGCCGGGTACGACGCTGATGAATGATACGACGGGCGAGACGATTTACACGCCACCCGAAGGCGAGGCGCTGTTGCGGGACAGGCTGGCGGACTGGGAGCGCTTCATGCACAACGAGACGGAACTTGATCCGCTGATCCGCATGGCGATCGGGCATTATCAGTTCGAGGCGATCCATCCGTTCACCGATGGCAATGGCCGCACCGGGCGGGTGTTGAACAGCCTGTTTTTGATTCAGGAAGATTTGCTGACCTTGCCGATTCTGTATCTGAGCCGTTACATCATCCAGCACAAGGCAGATTACTACCGTTTGTTGCTGCAAGTGACCCGAGAGCAAGACTGGGAGTCGTGGTTGATTTACATCATCAAGGGCGTGGAAGAAACCGCATTGTGGACGACCGCCAAGATCGCGGCGATACGCGCACTGTCGGAACACACGGCGGAATATGTGCGTGTCAAACTACCCAAAATTTATAGCCACGAACTGGTGAGCCTGATATTTGAGTTGCCCTATTGCCGGATCAGCAGTTTGACCGAAGCGGACATCGCAAAACGGCAAACTGCTTCGCAGTACTTGAAGCAGTTGGTGGAAATCGGCGTGTTGAATGAAGTGGACGTGTCGAAAGAAAAACTATTTACTCATCCCAAGCTGATGCAGTTGCTGACAAAAGACAGCAACACATACACCCCCTACGAAAAAGCTGCCAAATGAACGAAGCCGAAACCCGTGCTGAACATATAGACCCTGCCCTGCGTGCCGCAGGCTGGGGCGTGGTCGAGGGTAGCCGAGTGCGGCGCGAGTTCATTACGCCTGGACGTTTGCTAGGTGGCGGGCAACATAGCAAGCCGGAGATTGCCGACTACGTACTGTTTTACAAGAACCGCAAGCTGGCCGTGATCGAAGCCAAGCGATGGGGTTTGCCGTACACCGAAGGTCTGACACAAGCCAAGCAGTATGCAGGGAAGCTGGGGGTGCGCTACACCTACGCTACCAATGGTCAGCGCATCTATGGCGTGGATATGCAGACGGGTAAGGAAGGCGATGTGGTGGCCTACCCTACGCCCGATCAGTTGTGGGCAATGACCTTCGCTTCGACCGCTTCGACAAGCTCAGCGACCGATGGCTCAGTCCCCTCTGCATCGGTAGCTAACCCGGTCGCAGACCCGGCCGCTGAGCCAGTCGAAGCGGTCGAAGTCTGGAGAGAGCGCTTTGCCGAGGTGCCATTTGAAGATAGGGGCGGTACATGGGGCGCGCGCTATTATCAGGATATCGCCGTTAACAATGTGCTGGAGGCGATTGTAGATCGGCAGCAACGCATCCTACTGACGCTCGCGACCGGAACGGGTAAGACGTTTATCGCGTTTCAATTGGCGTGGAAGTTATTTCATGCGCGCTGGAATTTGAATAGAGATGGCGCGCGCAGGCCACGAATCTTGTTCCTCGCTGATCGAAACATATTGGCTGATCAGGCTTATAACGCATTCTCTGCCTTCGAGGATTCCACACCCGGCTCGCTGGTGCGTATCGCGCCAGACGATATACGCAAGAAGGGGCGCGTACCGAAGAACGGTAGCGTGTTTTTTACGATATTTCAGACATTTGCTTCGACGGGCTCAGCAACCGGGCGGG
>CAWASY010000052.1:0-13752 GCA_963784505.1 uncultured beta proteobacterium
ATCTCGCCGTTCCATTTTATTCCGCTGGCTGAGGAAACCGGGCTGATTGTGCCTATCGGCCTGTGGGTGTTGCAGATGGCCTGCGCGCAACTGGCACAATGGCAGGAAAATGCGCTAACACGCGAGTTGGTACTGGCGGTCAATGTCAGTGCCCGGCAATTTCGTCAGGATGATTTTGTCGCCCAATTGCAGCACATCCTTAATGAGAGCGGTATACGGACCTCGCAATTGAAGCTGGAACTGACCGAAAGCATCGTGATCGAAAATACCGAGGATGCCATTCTCCGCATGCACCAGATCAAGGAGATGGGAGTGAGCTTTTCACTGGATGATTTTGGTACCGGCTATTCTTCCTTGCAGTATCTCAAGCGCCTGCCTCTGGATCAGATCAAGATTGATCAGTCGTTTGTACGCGATCTGGCCACCGATCACAACGATGCGGTCATCGTGCAGACCGTGATCGCGATGGCTGAAGCGATGGGGCTCAATGTCATTGCGGAAGGAGTGGAAACCGAAGTGCAACTGGAATTTCTCGAACTGCGCGGCTGCCATGCCTATCAGGGCTACCTGTTCAGTAAACCGGTGCCGATTGAACAGTTTGAAGCCCTGTTGCATGTAAGTTAGGAGCGCTCGCGGTATTTGGTGACGGTGTAGCGCGAAAGAGAAACGCCTTCACCCCAAAAATTTCCCGGTAATCCTGCTTTTTGTTTGAGTTGTGACATGAATTGGGCAGGTTCGGTTAATTGCTCCCAGACCTGTGGCAGGAATGTACTGCGATAACCATTATATGCAAATATCACGCCGTCAATGCCTGGGCGCAACTGCGCCAGCGCATCTGCCTCATCACTAAATCGCATTTTTTGTGCAGGTGAAAGCAGGGAAATCTCGATTTGCGTGATGTCCAGTTCCAAAGCGGTCAGCGGCAGAAAACGCGGATCGTGCAGGGCGGCGGCCACGGCATTGCCTTTTATATCGTCGAGCAGGGGGCGGTGCGCTTCAAGTGAACCGATGCAGCCGCGCAATTGGCCGTGTTGCGTGAGGGTGACAAAACAAACCCCCGGCTCATACAGCCATGACGCGGTTTCCTCAGTTGACTGGGGAAGCTGCAGGGCGCGTGAAATGGCAGCTCTGGCAATATTCAATAAAATCATTCCCTTATTGTCAGACATGATTTTTTTCCTCCGTAAAGGCAATGGACGTATACCCCACCACCTGATCCTTGCTGCCGGCCGTATCCCCCGAATTGCGCAGATCGAGTAAATGGGGGGTCAGGTGGTGGGCGATTGCCGCAAGGATCAGACCGCTGATCGGCGTGCCGCCACAGGCATGGTCATGGGTGATGGGTTGCTGCAAATTCAGGATGGATTGCACCGTTTGATGATCTACCTGTCGTGCTACCGGGTAGGGTAGATAGTGGGAAAGATCGGAGCTGATGACGATCAGCGTCTCATACCCGCCCCACACCGTGTCGAGTACTTCGGCGACCTGTTTCGCACTTGCCATGCCCACTGCCAGCGGCAGCAAGGTAAAGTTGTCCAGCACGCTTTGTAAAAAGGGCAGTTGCACCTCCAGCGAATGTTCTGCTATGTGTACCTGTGGCTGGATGCTCACTTGTGGAAAATGTTGGATGGACCGTACCGCTGCGCCATCGATCAACACGCGTCCCAACGGGGTGTCGAAGGCATCCGCGCCGGGGAGCGCCATGCCTTGCGTCGCAACGCGGTGGGTAGGGCCTAGCAGTATCACGCGCCGGATACGGCTCGCGAGGGGTTTTAAGGTCGCATAGGCTGAAGCTGCGATTGCGCCAGAATAGAGATAACCTGCGTGTGGCACAATCAGGGCTTTGGGAATTAGATCAAACGCACGTGCAGCAGCCAGAAACCCTTGCACATCCTGCGCAAGTGCTACTGGATCAGCTGGGTAGAATAATCCTGCGACAGCAGGGGGGCGGATAGCGTACATGACATTCTCCTTATCAATCTGGAAATCGGGGGCAAGCCACTTGGCCCGTTAGCCAAATAAATGTTTTACCATTTCGCGTTCGTCCTGTAGTTCCTTGAGGCTATCCTTCATGTGCTGTTTTCCCAGTGCGCTGATCGGCAACCCCTGCACGATTCTGAAGTGGCCGTTGCGGCAGGTGACCGGGAATCCGTAGAGTACGCCTTCGGGAATGCCGTAGCTGCCGTCGGACGGTACACTCATGGTCACCCAGTCATTATGATGCGAGCTGAGTATCCAGTCGTGAATATGACTGACCGCCGCATTGGCCGCGCTGGCCGCACTGGACAGGCCGCGTGCTTCAATGACGGCAGCGCCCCGCTTTTGCACGGTGGGGATGAATTCGCTTTCCACCCAGTTCTGATCCGGCAGGATGTCGCGCACCAGACGGCCGCGAATTTCGGCATGATCCAGGTCAGGGTACTGGGTGCCGGAGTGGTTGCCCCAGATAATCATCTTCTTGATGTCGCGGATAGGCTGGAACAGTTTTTGCGCGACCTGAGCGATGGCACGGTTATGATCCAGACGCATCATCGCGGAAAAATTGCGCGGATCCAGATCTGGCGCATTTTTCATCGCGATCAGCGCATTGGTGTTGGCAGGATTGCCGACCACCAGCACCTTAACGTGACGTGCAGCCAGTTCGTTCAGCAGTTTGCCCTGGGCCGAGAAGATGGCACCGTTAGCCTCCAGTAAATCGCGGCGCTCCATGCCTTTGCTGCGCGGACGTGCGCCGATCAGCAGCACGATTTCGGTATCCTTGAAGGCGACTCTCGGATCATCGGTAATAACGACCTGTTGCAACAGCGGGAAGGCACAGTCTTCCAGTTCCATCATTACGCCGCGCAACGCGCCCTGTGCCTGTGGCAAGTCGAGCAATTGCAGAATGACCGGTTGTTCGCGCCCCAACATGTCGCCATTGGCGATGCGAAACAGGGCTGCATAGCCAATTTGTCCGGCAGCGCCGGTGATGGTGACGCGTACGGGTGCTTTCATGAATGGCTCCTTGCATTAAAGTGCCCCCATCATAGTGCTTTTGGTTTTCTTGTGCCATGTAAAAGGTGTAGTATGCACGCCAATATCTTCCGTCATGGCATAAGGCAGGTAATGAATAAAAAACGTCCCAAGCACCTTGCGTTGCATCTGATCAAATTGCCGCTTCCCGGATTTGTCTCCATACTTCATCGCGTCAGTGGGCTTGCGCTGTTTCTGGCACTTCCCCTGTTATTGCTGATGTTGCAATACAGTGTGACTTCGATTGAAACCTATACGCAGTTGATGGAGGTGCTGGCGCATCCACTCGCAAAACTGGTGTTGATGGGCTTGTTATGGTCCTTTCTGCATCATTTTTGCGCCGGTCTGCGCTATCTGGCGATAGACCTGCACTATGTATCCAGTCTCAGCCAGGCGCGTAGCAGCAGCAAGCTGGTATTGCTGGTGAGTCTGGTACTGACTATCTTGATCGGAGTGAAATTATGGTAAATCGCGTGGTGGTCGGCGCGCACTACGGACTGCGCGACTGGCTGATTCAACGCGTGACTGCGGTCGTGATGGCAACAGGCAGTCTGGCGCTGGGACTCTATCTGTTGTTGCATCCGGGTTTGGGCTATGACCGCTGGATTGCACTGTTTTCCAGCCAGCCGGTTCGTGCCTTTGCGCTGTTATTTTTGATCAGTCTGTATTATCACGCCTGGATTGGTATCCGCGACATCGTGATGGATTACGTCAAACCGCCTTTTATTCGCCTGGTCATTCATGTGCTGGTGGTACTTGCACTGCTTTTGTATACGATCTGGTCTGTTCAAATTTTGTGGGGCATGTAATGGCAATAGCAAAACGGACTTTTGATGTGGTGGTAGTCGGGGCGGGTGGCTCGGGCATGCGGGCGGCCCTGCAATTGGCTGAAGCTGGATTGAAGGTGGCGGTGCTTTCCAAGGTATTTCCGACACGCTCACATACGGTTGCTGCGCAGGGCGGCATTGCGGCCAGTCTGGGTAATGTTAACGAGGATAACTGGCACTGGCACATGTACGACACGGTGAAGGGGTCGGACTATCTGGGCGATCAGGATGCCATCGAATTCATGTGCCGTGCAGCGCCTGAAGTGGTGTACGAACTGGAACATTACGGCATGCCGTTCGACCGTTTAGACAGCGGCAAAATTTATCAGCGCCCGTTC
Source organism: uncultured beta proteobacterium (assembly GCA_963784505.1). Classification (GTDB taxonomy): domain Bacteria; phylum Pseudomonadota; class Gammaproteobacteria; order Burkholderiales; family Gallionellaceae; genus Gallionella. The sequence goes on from CAWASY010000052.1 coordinate 4,178, forward strand.
GGCGGGCATATGCAGGATTACGGCAAGAATCCGGTGCAGCGTGCCTGTGCTGCGGCGGACCGCACGGGCCACGCCCTGCTGCATACCTTGTACCAGCAGAACGTCAAGGCCAATACCAATTTTTTTATCGAGTGGATGGCGCTGGATCTGGTGCGCGATGAGGATGGCGATGTGCTGGGTGTGAGCGCAATGGAAATTGAAACAGGCGAAGTGATGCTGTTTCAGGCGCGTGCTACCTTGTTCGCCACGGGCGGGGCGGGGCGCATTTTCCATTCGAGCACCAACGCGTTCATTAATACCGGCGATGGCCTGGGGATGGCGGCGCGTGCAGGTATTCCGCTTGAAGACATGGAATTTTTCCAGTTTCACCCGACAGGCGTTTATGGTGCAGGCGTGCTGATCACCGAAGGAGTTCGGGGTGAGGGCGGTTATCTGGTGAACAAGGACGGCGAGCGTTTCATGCCGAAATATGCCCCTAATGCCAAAGATCTGGCCAGCCGCGATGTGGTGTCGCGCGCGATGACCATCGAAATTAATGAAGGACGCGGTTGCGGGCCGCATGGCGATCACGTGATGTTGAAGCTTGATCATCTGGGCGAAGATGTCATCAAGCAGCGCCTGCCCGGCATACGAGAAATTGCACTCAAATTTGCCCATGTTGATCCTGCCCGGAATCCGATTCCGGTGGTGCCGACTGCGCATTACATGATGGGCGGCATTCCGACCAATTACCACGGTCAGGTGGTTGCCCCTTACAAGACCGGACCCGATGAAGTGGTGCACGGTCTGTATGCGGTAGGCGAATGCGCCTGCGTGTCGGTGCATGGTGCCAACCGTCTGGGTTGCAACTCGCTGCTCGATTTGCTGGTATTTGGCCGCGAAGCAGGGCGCCAGATTATTGAGGATTTGAAAAGTAATCCGCATCCTAAACCATTGCCAAAAGATGCGACTGATCGACCGCTGGCGCGGCTATCCAGGCTGGAAAACCAGAAAAATGGCGAACGCGTTCATGAGGTAGGGGATGCGATGCGCAGGAATATGCAGAAACATTGTGGTGTGTTCCGGTTCCCAGAACTGATGGCGCAAGGTGTCATCGGTATCCGTGAAATCGCACAGCGGGTAGCAAACACTGAAATTACCGACAAGAGTCGTGTGTTCAATACCGCGCGCGTTGAAGCGCTGGAGCTGGATAATTTGATTGAAGTTGCACAGGCGACGATGATCTCGGCTGAAGCCAGAAAAGAGAGCCGTGGCGCGCATGCGCGCGATGATTATCAGGCGCGCGATGATGTCAACTGGCTCAAACACAGCTTGTATTTCAGTGAAGGGAATCGACTCGATTACAAACCGGTGCGCTTGAAACCCCTGACCGTGGATTCCTTTCCGCTCAAGGCGCGTGTGTACTAGGAAGCTGGGAGCCTGTAGACAGTAGCTAGTGCAATTTTGCTACCCGCTACCAGTCACAAGCTGCTAGTCAAAAGGGAATTATATGAAATTTAGAATTTACCGTTACAACCCTGAAACCGATGCCGCGCCGCGCATGCAGAATTATGAACTGGAGATGCCTGCATCCGGCGGCAAGATGCTGCTCGATGCCCTTTTGTTATTAAAAGAACAGGACGACAGTCTGTCGCTGCGCAAGTCCTGCCGGGAAGGGGTTTGCGGATCGGATGCGATGAACATTAATGGCCGCAATGGGCTGGCCTGCATCACGCCACTTGCCTCGCTCAAACAGCCGGTGGAATTGCGCCCGTTGCCAGGGTTGCCCGTGGTGCGGGATCTGATCGTGGATATGACGCAGTTCTTCAAGCAATATCATTCTATCAAGCCCTATCTGATTAACAACGACCCACCGCCTGAAACGGAGCGCCTGCAATCGCCCGCCGAACGTGAACATTTGAACGGCCTATACGAATGCATCCTGTGCGGTTGCTGCACGACCGCCTGCCCGTCGTTCTGGTGGAATCCGGACAAGTTTGTCGGTCCTGCCGGTCTGTTACAGGCATATCGTTTTATCGCCGATACGCGCGATCAGGCAACGGCTGTGCGTCTGGATGATCTGGAAGATCCTTATCGGCTGTTTCGCTGTCACACCATCATGAATTGCGTGGATGTGTGCCCCAAGGAGCTGAATCCGAACGAGGCGATCGGTCGTATCAAGGATTTGATGATCAAGCGCATGGTATGACAAGCCAGGAAGGGGGAAAGGGGAAGGGGGAAGAGATCAATTGCCAAGTTCAGCATGCGGAAACTGAGGGCTGTAATCCTCGGAACTCGGCACTCAGTCCTGAATTTCTGCAAAGGGTGCGTTGGCGGTGCAGGCGCGGATTGCTGGAGCTCGATATCGTACTTGGGCGCTTTGTCGAAGTGCATTACGCCCATTTGAGCGAATCCGAGTTGCAGGACTTTGATGTGTTTCTGGATATGGCAGATAATCCACTATGGGATCTGATTTCAGGCAGACTAGGCGTGGTATCAGGGCAGCAGGCAGCATTGCTGGAAAAAATAAAATCGGTTTAAATTGTAATTTCAGGATTGGGTATCGGATGGAAAAGGAACTAGGATCAAAGAAACGTATCGCCACATTGACTTTGGATGATGGTCGCCAGATCGAATTGCCGATTATTTCGGGCACGCTAGGGCCGGATGTCATCGATATTCACGAATTAAGCCGTCTGGGTATTTTTACCTTCGACCCGGCCTTTTTTTCAACGGCGAGCTGTACTTCGGAGATCACCTTTATTGATGGTGATGCCGGGCTTTTATACTATCGTGGCTATCCGATCGAGCAACTGGCCGAGCAGTCCGATTTTCTGGAGGTCTGTTATTTGCTGCTAGACGGCCAACTGCCGGATGCAGAACAGAAGGCGAAGTTTGTTCGCAAGGTAACTTCGCATACTCTGGTGCATGAGCAGCTTGCCCGTTTTTTCAATGGTTTTCGCCGCGACGCGCACCCGATGGCGGTGATGGTCGGTGTGGTGGGCGCGCTGTCATCGTTCTATCATGACTCGCTGGATATCAATGATCCCGAACACCGTGAACTGGCGGCGATGCGATTGCTGGGCAAGGTGCCGACGATAGCGGCTATGGCCTACAAGTATCACACCGGATTCCCTTTTATGTATCCGAACAACAAGTTTAGTTATGTGGAAAACTTCATGTACATGATGTTCGCGACGCCTGCCGAGGAGTATGTGCCCAATCCGGTGCTGGTGCGTGCGCTGGAACGTATCCTGATTCTGCATGCCGATCATGAACAAAATGCCTCCACTTCGACGGTACGTCTGGCAGGATCGAGCGGCGCGAATCCATTTGCCTGCATGGCATCCGGCATTGCCGCGCTTTGGGGGCCGGCGCATGGCGGGGCGAATGAAGCGGCGCTGAACATGCTGGAAGAAATCGGCGATGTGTCGAAAGTGGCGGAGTTTGTGCAGGGTGTCAAGGATAAAAAATATCGGTTGATGGGCTTTGGCCACCGGGTTTACAAGAATATGGATCCGCGCGCGTCCGTAATGCGCAAGGCCTGTTATGAAGTCCTAAAGGAACAGGGGCTGGAAAATGACAAGTTGTTCAAACTGGCGATGGAGCTGGAACAGATCGCGCTGAGTGATCCTTATTTCATCGAGCGAAAACTGTATCCGAACGTCGATTTTTACTCGGGTATCGTGTTGCGTGCGCTGGGTATTCCGACCAATATGTTTACGGTGATTTTTGCCGTGGGCCGTACCATAGGCTGGGTTGCACAATGGAAGGAAATGATGTCGGCCAGTGACCGCAAGATCGGCCGGCCCCGTCAACTTTATATCGGCGCAACCCGCCGCAATTACCTGCCGCTGGATCAGCGGTGAACAACGCCGTCAGTTTTAATCAAATGATGCTGGACAGCTCAGCGCTGTTCGGCAGCAATGCGCCATTTATTGAGGCGCTGTATGAGCAGTATCTGCAGGACCCGGGCAGTATAAGCGATCAGTGGCGCAGCTATTTTGAAGCGCTGCCGCCCTGGACTGCCGGTGAGCGCGAATTGCCGCATAGCTCTGTTCAGCGCGCATTCGAAGCCCTGCCCAAGGCCGCTGTAGTGGTCGCACCTGATGCGGATTATGAACGCAAACAGGTCAAGGTGCTGCAACTGATTAATGCGCATCGCTTTCTGGGGCTTCGTGTTGCCAATCTTGATCCGCTCGACCGTCATGTCAAACCGGTGGTGCCCGAACTCGATCCTGCCTATTACGGTCTGTCAGAGTCGGATATGGAGACGACTTTTGAGACGGGATCGCTGGTGGCCGCAGCGCGGCTGACGCTTCGTGAACTGATGAAGTTATTGCGCCAGATCTACTGCGGTAGCATAGGCGCGGAATATATGTATATCAGCGACGTGCCGCAAAAGCGCTGGATACAGAACCGGCTCGAAGGCGTGCGTGGTGTCGCCAATCTGGATGTGCAGCAGCGCCGTCGTATTTTGGGAAGATTGACTGCGGCCGAGACGCTGGAACGTTACCTGCATACCCGATATGTCGGTCAGAAACGTTTCTCGCTCGAAGGTGGTGACACAACCATCCCGTTGCTTGATCATTTGCTGCAACGCAGTGGTGCTCAGGGGGTGAAGGAAGCCGTGATTGGCATGGCGCATCGAGGGCGACTCAATGTGCTGGTCAATATTCTGGGAAAACAGCCGGGCATGTTGTTTGCTGAATTCGAGGGCATTCATACCGAACACCTGACTTCAGGTGATGTCAAATACCATCAGGGTTTTTCTGCAAATATCGACACCCCCGGCGGGGCTTTGCATGTGGCGCTGGCCTTTAATCCATCGCATCTGGAAATCGTCAATCCGGTCGTGGAAGGGTCGGTCAGGGCGCGCCAGCACCGGTTGAAGGATCTGGAAGGCAAAAAGGTACTGCCGATATTGCTGCACGGCGATGCTGCCTTTGCCGGACAGGGGGTGGTGATGGAGACACTGTCCATGTCGCAGACGCGAGGTTACCGTACCGGCGGTACGGTACACATCATTATCAATAACCAGATTGGTTTTACGCTCTCCGACAAGCGCGATGCCCGTTCCAGCGAATATTGCTCGGATGTGGCCAAGATGATCGATGCGCCCATTTTTCACGTGAATGGCGATGATCCGGATGCGGTGATGCTGGTTGCCGAGATCGCGCTCGATTACCGCATGCAGTTCCACCGTGATGTGGTAATCGAACTGGTTTGCTTTCGCAAACTGGGGCATAACGAACAGGACGAGCCGCTGGTTACGCAGCCGTTTATGTATCGTTATATCCGTAAACATCCCGGCACACGTGCCGTGTACGCGCAACGACTTGAAAATGAAGGTGTGATCCGTGCAGGGGAAGCTGACGCGATGATTTCGGATTATCGTCAGGCAATGGATGAAGGGCGTAATTCCATACAGCCTGCGCTGGATAATGGCAACAAGCCGCCTTCGGATTGGTCACAGTTCAAGCGCGGTATCAAGTGGGATGTGCCGGTCAATACAGTGGGAGTGCCGTCATCCAGTATCCCGCATGAACGGTTGCAGCAGCTGGCGGGCGTGCTGACGACGGTGCCGGATAATTTCTCGCTGCAATCGCGTGTGCAGAAAATTGTCGATGATAGGCGTGCGATGGCAGGTGGTGAAATCTCACTGGACTGGGGGATGGCTGAAAATCTGGCCTATGCCAGTTTGCTCACCGAAGGTTTCCCGGTCAGGTTAAGTGGACAGGATGCCCGGCGCGGTACGTTTTTCCATCGTCATGCGAGCTGGCATGATCAGAACCGTGTCATCTGGAATGAGGGGGTCTACACGCCGCTTCGCCATTTGTCGCCCGATCAGGCGGATTTTGTGGTGATCGATTCCCTGTTGTCCGAAGAAGCCGTGTTGGGGTTCGAATATGGCTATGCCACAGCTGAACCCAACACGCTGGTGCTGTGGGAAGCGCAGTTCGGTGATTTTGCCAATGGCGCACAGGTTGTGATCGATCAGTTCATTGCGTCCGGCGAGGCCAAATGGGGCCGCTTGTGCGGTCTGGTAATGCTGTTGCCGCACGGCTATGAAGGGCAAGGTGCTGAGCATTCATCGGGGCGTATCGAGCGTTATTTGCAACTGTGCGCGGACTACAATGTTCAGGTTTGTATTCCTTCGACATCCGCGCAAATGTTTCACCTGCTGCGCCGTCAGATGTTACGCCCCTTGCGCCGTCCGCTGATTGTGTTTACGCCAAAAAGCCTGTTGCGCAGTAAGGATGCCGCTTCTGCCCTGAGCGATTTCACGCAAGGCAGTTTCCGTGCGGTGATACCTGAAGTAGAGTCGCTGGAGGTAGCTGGCGTGAAACGTATCATCGCCTGCAGTGGCAAGATATATTACGAATTGCTCAACGCGCGCCGTGCCAATGGTCAAAATGAAATGGCGATCATTCGACTGGAGCAGCTCTACCCCTTCCCGCATGATGATTTTACAGCGCAGATTGCCGCCTATCCGAATGCCACTGAAGTAGTCTGGTGCCAGGAAGAGCCGGGCAATCAGGGCGCATGGCATCGTATCCAGCACTATTTGTTGCGCCATATGCGCCCTGGCATGCGTCTGGATTACGCCCTGCGGCCCTCTTCCGCCGCGCCTGCGGCAGGTTATCTGGCCGTGCATAATGAACAACAAAAAGCAGTTATAGAGGCCGCTTTTCGACCAGATCTTGATGTAAAAAATATTCCAGGAGTCCAAAATGAGCATCATTGAAGTCAAGGTACCGCAACTGTCCGAATCCGTGTCCGAAGCGACCCTGCTGACCTGGCACAAACAGGTGGGGGATGCTGTGACGGAAGGGGAGAATCTGATTGATGTTGAAACCGACAAGGTCGTCATGGAACTGCCCGCTGCGAAGAGTGGCGTGCTAAGTGAAATCCTCAGGGGTAACGGTGAACAGGTGGCGAGTGAAGCGTTGATTGCGCTGATTGATACCAGTGCCGTTGCGCTCGCAAAGGCGCAATCCGCATCGGCTGACGGGATGGCAGCTGCCGTGCCGCCATCGGTGCGCAAACTGGCCCATGAGCTTGATATAGACGTGGCCAATTTACACGGTAGCGGCAGGGGTGGGCGGGTGACAAAAGATGATGTGTTGGGTGCCGTGCAAGCGGTCAATCAGGCCCAACCGCAGGCAGTGCCCGTCATCGCACCGATCGGCAACCGTCCGGAACAACGTGTCCCAATGACGCGCATCCGTCAGCGCATCGCAGAGCGGCTGTTGCAATCCCAACAGAATGCGGCGATTCTGACCACGTTTAACGAGGTCAACATGCAGCCGGTGATTGATTTGCGCAACCGCTACAGGGAATCGTTCGAGAAAAAACACGGCATCAAGCTGGGGTTTTCCTGCTTTTTCGTCAAGGCGGCCGTCTACGCATTGCAAAAATTCCCCATCGTCAATGCCTCGGTGGACGGCACGGATATCATCTATCACGGCTATTTTGATATCGGTGTGGCCATTGGCAGTGAGCGCGGCCTGGTCGTACCCATCATACGGGATGCCGACAAGTTGTCTTTTGCCGACATCGAACGCCAGATCGCCGATTTTGGTGCGCGCGCGAAGGTGGGCAAGCTGACCATGGAAGAATTGTCCGGCGGCACTTTTTCGATTTCCAATGGCGGTACGTTCGGTTCCATGCTGTCCACGCCCATCATCAATCCGCCGCAGGCTGCGATACTGGGCATACACGCAACAAAGGAGCGTGCGGTGGTTGAAAATGGCCAGATCGTGATCCGTCCGATCAATTATCTGGCGGTATCCTACGATCATCGCATTATCGATGGGCGCGAAGCCGTGCAATTCCTGGGTGCCATCAAGGAAGCGCTGGAGTTTCCAGGGCGCGTGCTGCTGGATTTGTAAATCATGAGTTTTCGCGCTTACCGCATTTTTGAAGAAGGCGGCAATTCAGCGGGTCGCTTCGTTGAGCTGACGCTGGACGATCTTGATCCGGGCGGCGTGATCATCCGGTCACACTACTCCAGCGTCAATTACAAGGATGCGCTGGCGGCCACGGGGGCGGGAAAAGTCATCCGTCGCTTTCCCTGCAATGGCGGTATCGATGTGGCTGGCATTGTGGAACATTCATCAGATGAACGCTTCAGGGCAGGTGATGAAGTGCTGGTCACAGGTTATGGTCTGGGCGTTGCGCATGATGGCGGTTTTGCCGAATACGTGCGTGTGCCTGCCGACTGGGTGGTGCCGTTGCCCGCTGGTCTGGCCCTGTATGATGCGATGGCGTTGGGTACGGCGGGTTTTACGGCTGCGCTTTCCATTCATCGGCTGGAACAAAACGAGCTGCGTCCTGAAAACGGTAAAGTCATCGTAACAGGTGCGACCGGCGGGGTGGCGAGCCTGGCAATTTGTATGCTGGTGCAGAAGGGTTATGAGGTGGTCGCGCTAACCGGGAAGACCGGCTCGCATGAATATCTCAAAGCGCTGGGTGCATCCGAAATTATGGATCGACAGCAACTCCTTATGGGTGACAGACCGCTTGAAAAAGCGCAGTGGGCCGGTGCGCTCGATTCAGTGGGGGGTGAAACGCTTGCGTGGCTGACCCGCTGCATGCAGCAAAATGGTGTGATCGCCAGTTTTGGTAATGCGGGCGGGATAGAATTGCATACCACGGTTATGCCGTTCATCCTGCGCGGTGTGCGTCTGATCGGTATTGATTCTGCCGCAACGGCCATGCCGTTGCGTAAGGAAATCTGGGAACGGCTGGCCAGTGACCTGTATCCCAATAGACTGGACATGACGGCGCACCTTACGCCTTTTGAACGCTTGCCGGATAGCTTTGAATCCATGCTGCAGGGCAAATCCCAGGGGCGTACGGTCATTCAATTTTCTGTCGCAACCTGATTAAAAATACAGGCAGGGTGAAAATTTGTCTAACTGCGGTAAAACTGGTGCTATAATCCGCGCCCTTGCTAGCTAGCATGGCGAAAGTGGCGGAATTGGTAGACGCACTGGATTTAGGTTCCAGCGCCTCGCGGCGTGAGAGTTCGAGTCTCTCCTTTCGCACCAAACAATAGTTTCAAACAGTCTTATAAAGTTTAATAAATAACCCGCTAGGCCAATAGTTACATGGCTTGAGCGGGTTTTTTGGTTTTAGGCGGTATTGTCAAGATATTGGCAGGGGCTAAGGTCTTCAGAGGCGATGCAGTCGCAGTCCAACTGCTGGTTATGGATGAGTAGATACTACATTATTCCACTATCCTGATCATGACCGTGCCGCTTGTAGAGCAGGGACATGATGCCGGAGAGCAGCAGGCCGAAAACCGTGATGATGATATAGATGTTCAGATTCATTTTTTCCATCAGTGCGTACAGTGCCAACATCACGAAGATGCTCAGGTTCTCGTTGAAATTCTGCACGGCGATCGAACTGCCCGCGCCCATCAGCAAGTGGCCGCGATGTTGTAGTAGCGCGTTCATGGGCACCACGAAATAGCCACCCATCGCACCGACCGTGATCAGCAAAAAGATTGCCAGCGTACTGTTGGTGACCGGTATCATCAACAGCACCACCAGCCCCATTGCGATGCCGATCGGCAGTACCTTGAC
>CAWASY010000053.1:0-10048 GCA_963784505.1 uncultured beta proteobacterium
GTACCTTTCTGCCAGTCTCAACAGAACCAACCAGCGCAATACCTTTGGTGTGCAACTGCAACTTTCGCCTCCGATAGGCGAGGGCATGGGCTACAGCGTCAGTGCCAGTGCGCCGCAACAGGGCGTGTTCACCTCATCGGAGCGCCTGCAATACAACCACCAGTACGGCGAACTTAACCTCGGGCGCTCGGGCAGCAACAATGCCCCCAGCTACGATGCACGCTTCAGCGGCTCGGTGGTGCTAATGGATGGCGGCGTACATTTCGCACGTCCTGTGCGTGACGGTTTCGCATTGTTGCGCGTTAAAGGCATGGAGAACGTCAAGGTGTCGGTACAGAATCAGAATGTCGGCAAGACTGATGACAAAGGTGAATTGTTTCTGCCCTATCTGCATGCCTACACCGATAATAAAGTCAGCATCGATGCGGATGTGATACCACTGGGGTATTCGCTGGAGCGCAGCACGCAGATCATCACCACCTCATATCGTGGTGGCGGCACGCTAAACTTTGCAGTGAAGAAAATCCATGTGGTAGGTGGCACAGTCTATTTCCGCCGGGACGGAAAGCTGGTGAGCGCACAATATTCGGCGCTTGAGTATCAAGATGGCAAACAGGCGAAACGCGCCATCGTCGGATTTGGTGGTGAGTTGTACCTTGAAAACATCAGCGCCGGCAGCTATCCCGCCAAGCTGGTCAAGGACCATGATGTGTGCCATTTCGATCTGGTCATTCCCGAAACAGACGAGATCATCAACGATATCGGCGATGTCATCTGTGACAGCGACCAACCGCATAATCAGGAGAGTAAACCATGACATTCAATACAAAGTTCAGCAGGACGATCATGGGCTGTGTAGCCCTGTTAGGTTTGTCTGTCGGTCATACGGCGCATGCAGCCACAGTGACTTCTTCCTGTACCGTCGCCACCACACCAGTTAATTTTGGCATTTACTGGGGAAACGTGCCGCTCGCCTCGACCGGCAGTGTCACGGTGACCTGTACGCCGACGACGCCAGTCGTGCAGGTGTCGTTAAACAAAGGCACGGGAGGCACCTCGATTGCTAACCGCATGATGAGAGGTGGCACCCAAAAAATCAGCTATAACCTCTACATCGATTCTGCGCAGACCAGCGTCTGGGGCGATGGTACAGGCGGTAGCGTGATCCAGACCGGCACGCAACTGACCATCTTCGGCGTCATCCCCGCCGCACAGGTCGTCACGCCCGGAACTTATTCGGATACAGTGACCGTGACCATCGTCTGGTAAGTTGGAAGCAGACGCAGAATTTTCCGCGGGTGGCGATGAGTGACTGTTTAGTTAGAATGATTGTTTCACATGCGGATTGACCATCGCCCAAGGGCGAGGTAGTGTTGAACCATAAACTCGTTACCCCGGTATTCAAAATATCTACTGATAAGACATAAACCTGTACGGCCTAATAGTATCGGACAATAGAATGTTCCCAGAAATATTTTCCAGCGCGCACCCTGCCAAAGTGCTGGTTGTCGAAGACGACCTGCCTGTGCGACAGCATTTCGAACGAGCGATAAACCGACAATCGCAATTGATGCTGGCAGGTTCCGTCGGCACCTGCTGTGAAGCACGGCTACTGCTTGAAGAAAAACCCGATGTGCTGCTGGTGGACATCGGCTTGCCGGATGGCAGCGGCATCAGCCTGATCCGCCAACTCAAAGCACTCCACCCTGAAGGAGAAGCGCTGGTCGTTTCTGTCTTCACCGAAGAAGCCAAAGTAGTCGAAGCGATTCGTGCCGGCGCCAGCGGTTATCTACTCAAGGACACACATCTCGATGAGATCGGCGAGATTATTAATGACGTCTTGCAAGGCGCCTCGCCAGTCAGCGCATCGATCGCCCGTTATCTGCTAAAGGCACTGAAAACCGACACCCCGCCCGAACAAACCGAAGAAAGCACAAATACCCGACTCAACTCACGTGAGATAGAAATCTTGCAACTCAGCGCACGCGGATATAGCCGAAAAGAAATTGCCAAAACGCTTGACCTGAGCACTCACACAGTTGTCACCTACATACGCAGCGTCTATAAAAAACTCGAAGTCCACAGCAACGGCGAAGCCGTGTACGAAGCATGCCAGAAAGGGTTAATCAAGCTGCATGATTAAAACCCTCGTCCTCTTAGTCGCCCTGCTCATGGCCGCCTGTACGGAACCAGATGCCGGCACTCAACAGCAGCGTGTACTGAGACCTGTTCAGGCAGAAGCAGTCGCCAGCGACGACCACCTCACGCTGCCGGATGACCAAAAATCATGGAAAACCGTATCTTTGCCTGACAATTGGGATCGCACCAGACCAGATCAGGGTGGAGGTGTCTGGTACCGGATCCCCGTCGAACTGGAAAAAAACTCAACGGTCCCTTGGGGTGTTCTACTTTCCGGCTTCAGTATGAACGCCTCCATCTGGTGGGACGAACAACGTCGCATCTCTGGCGGTCAGATGACCGAGCCTATCGCGCGCAACTGGCACAGACCGCTTTTCGCCTCCATTCCTGTCAAGCTCGCCACCGCAGGCCATCATTGGGTCCACATTTATGTGCGCGGCTACCCTAACGATGGTGGCGGACTGGGTTATGTGAGTATCGGAGCTGAACCGGTTATTTTTCCGATATTCGAACAAACCGAATTCCTTCAGCACACGCTAAGCAACGTCTCGCTGTTTGTCACACTTGTACTGGCGTTGGGCGCCTTCCTGCTGTGGATGCTCAGACGACAGCAGAGAGCACTGTTCTGGATGGGCGTCAGCGCGACCTTCTGGACCATCGCAATCAGCAATTTTGTAGTGCGCACCCCTCCCATCCCCCGTTTCTACTGGGGCTCACTGTGTCAGGCATCTGTTGACATGTACGCACTGGCTCTGCTCATCATGGCGAACCGGATATTGGACACGCCCAGATTGCAATTTGAACGCGCACTTGGTCTGGTGATTGGGTTTGGCTGGCTCTCTGTCGCCCTGTTCGGTGGTGATGGCGACATCATGAAATGGGGTATGCCGTTGCATACGGTCGCGGTGATCTTCAGCACTTATCTGGTTTGGCATTGCTGGTCGCACTGGCGGCGCACTCATTATCGCGGTGCACTGGTACTCGGCGTCATCGTAAGCGTCGATCTACTGTTCGGTTTGCACGACTGGTGGGCGATTTATTTCGGCAATCAACTGGAGCAACAACTACTGATGCAATTCGGCCCGACGCTTACCCTGTTCATGGTCGGTGCCTGGATGTTGTACCGTTACACACTGGCACTGAAAGATGCGGATGAATACACCAGACGTCTTGAGTTAACAGCAGCACGCATCAAGTCAGAACTCCAGCAGGAGCAGCAGGAAAGATTGACACTCGAGCGGCGCAACATCGTTCAGCAGGAAAGAGAACGTTTCACCCGCGAACTGCACGATGGCATAGGCGGACAATTGACCGCACTTTCGGTGATGCTCAGTGATGGCGTATACGACCAGCGCGCTTTTGGCGACATGATCAATCATGCCTTGCTCGACATGCGTCTGGTGATTGATGCGATCGGCGAAGACTGCCTGGATGTCGGCATGATCCTCGGCATGTTGCGCTACCGACTGGACAAGCAGATTCAGGCACATGGCATCGCCATCGAATGGCACATGGAATCGCTGCCGCAACACTGTGAACTGCACGAAGGCCATTCGCTACATCTGCTACGCATCATTCAGGAAGCCATGACCAATGTCGCGCGCCATTCGGATGCACGACATGCGGCCGTCTACGTCACCCTCATCGCCACAGACCACTCCAGACAACTCTGCGTCGAGATAGCGGATGACGGCTGCGGCTTCGATGACAGCGCAGCTCACGGGCATGGTCTGAAACACATGAAACAGCGCGCGCACCTGATGTCCGGCACCCTGCGCATTGATTCACAACCGGGCGATGGAACACGCATCCAACTGCTTCTGCCACTCCCTTGACCGCTGTGTCTATCGCACAATTGTGCGATAGACACACTTCCTGAATCTGAAACAATCAACACTGACCATTCGCAAATTCCAAGAATCAGCTTTGAATACCATCCAAGGGTCGAGCAACTCCAGACACACGGTCAGATTTGCACCCAGGATCACCAATGCCAGACGGGGCGCTGTGCCGACTCTGACCAATGTCAAACCGATACCGACTGCGGCTCAGATAACAATTTCTGCAGTGAACCGATTTTAGGGAAGCGTACATGCAAGCCATTGTTGGCGCATGGTCAGGTGTGTAGCTATGCCAATCAATGTGCCTCCAAACGCTGTTCATGGAAAGTCTGCGCCGATGCAGACGAATGCCGCAATGACACTGACTGCGATGAATCCAGTCAATTTTGTGGCAACCCGATTTCCGGCAAACGAACTTGCAAGAATTTGTTCCCGCAGAGCCATACATGCAGTAATGACGGTCAGTGTGCATCCCATCGCTGTGATCTTGGCTCCTGTGCCGTTGCCGATGAATGTCACACCAACTCTGATTGCTATATCAATAATCAGTTTTGTGGTGACCCCATCAGAGGAAGGCGCACGTGCAAACCATTGCTTATGCGGGGGCAGACATGCAGCAAGGGCATCCAATGTTCATCAGGGCAATACAAATGAATTTAGCAAACGTAGTTGGCACCTATTTTCGCCAAACATGAAGTGCAGGATTCGGGCAATCAATTCCGACTATTGATGGACTGTTAATGGCACCTTGCCGCATACGGCGACACAGTATTGCAAGTCAGGGGGCCGTCATTCGTTTTTTTAGATTAGGCAATTTATTTTCCCGCGCCGATCGCACCGAAACCGACGTCTCTGCATAGGCTGCGTCAGTAAATATGCAGGAGCAATCAGTGGCTGTGCAACTTCTCTTGAAGCCACACCTTGATAAGCGACTGGTAAGGCACATCGCGAGAATTCGCAGCGGCTTTAATGGAATCCAGAAGATGCTGGGGTAATCGCAGCGAAATCGTTTTTGTTGTGGGCTTCAAGTTAGGCAACACAACCTTTCTAGCCTTCGTCCAGTCCAAATAATCCGTTGAATCCTCTTTACTCCAAAAGGCTTGTTCTTCCGCCTCATTAGTAAATTTCGGAATCGGTTTAAGTTGCTTGTTCATAATTCATACGCTCCTTCTTGTGCATGTCTCTGGCCGAAATCACCCGAATCTTCTCACCGGTATTACGTAATGTGAAAGTGATATGTAATGTACGCCCCTCGTCTGTCTTGCCTAATGCATGAAAGCGTAACTCACCTTGACTGTGTTTTATATCTTCAAGCAGCAAAAGCGGTTCGTTAAAAAATATTTGCTCCGCTTCAGCCATTGAAACACCGTGTTTTTCGTTTTTACGGGTGTTTCCTTCATCCCAGTCAAAACTGGATATTTTGGTCAGATCAATCATTTTTGTATATTATGGAAACATACAATAAAAAGCAAGAACCTCATATGAGGGCAGAAATTATCGTTATGGTTTCAAGTCACGAAGGGCTGCTTTATTGCTGAAAATTGTAAACCTCGACCATCCGGTTATGGCACATTGTACTCGGTCGATATCTCGAATTGCCATCTCCGAAGCGGTCGTTCAAAGTTAATTGAGCAAAAACGAACCTGACCGTCAGCAATGGCCGAGAAGTGTGAGTTCATTGAAATCCATTTGACGGTCCGGTGCGTCTCGGCAGCAGGCGATCACGTCCATCCGGTTTCGGGTAGTGAAAATTTATGTTCCGTTCCAAAAAATGGGTTATGTGCATGTTGTTGTTTGATGTTTTGGATGGGCAGGCATAAAATAGTTTGTCAATCGTAAAAATATTTATATGACAACAAATATTCTTGTCGCCTGGATGGGCAGAACCGATATCAAAGCTGCTGCGGGCGAAGCCGAGGCAGGCTTGGGACCTATTGCGCAGGGTGTGCAGGCGGGGATGTACGATGAAATCTACATACTCAGCGATTTTTCTGAAGAAGAGTCGAAGGCATATATCAGGTGGCTAACATCTCGTACTGATACGAAGATTCAACTTTGTATCGCCAAGCTAAGTTCTCCTATCAATTTTGGTGAAATATATGAGCGAGTTTTGGAGGTGCTGGAGGTAATTGACCAGCATGGGGTTCAACTTACTTATCATCTTAGTCCAGGTACGCCGGCCATGGCTTCGGTCTGGATACTATTAGCAAAAACGACCCACCCCGCTAGGTTGATTCAGTCGTCTGCACAATCAGGGGTGCAGGAAGCTGACATTCCTTTTGATATTGCCGCCGAGTTTATTCCCAAGTTTCTGAAACAATCCGATGTGAGACTTACTGCTTTTGCGCAGGGAACACCTGAAGAGTCCGTCGAATTCAAGAGCATCATTCATCGCAGTGAAGTGATGAAACGCGTAATTGCGCAGGCTAGGCGTGTCGCAATCCGATCTATCCCGGTATTGATTGAAGGTGAGAGCGGCACTGGCAAGGAGTTGATGGCCCGCGCGATCCATCGAGCCAGCTTGCGAACTGACAAACCATTCATTGCGGTTAACTGTGGCGCAATTCCACCTGAATTGGTGGAGTCCGAATTTTTTGGTCACAAAAAAGGTTCTTTTACCGGTGCTGTCGCAGACCGTAAAGGTCACTTCGAACGCGCCGACGGTGGGACTATTTTTCTTGATGAGGTTGGTGAGCTCCCTAAGGCTATCCAGGTAAAGTTGCTGCGTACTCTTCAAGAAAGCGAAGTCACGCCTGTGGGTTCCAGCGAAACTAAAAAGATTGATGTCCGTGTAATTGCTGCTACTAACCGGACTCTGATCAACGAAGTTGCCGAGGGGAATTTCCGAGAAGACCTTTTTTATCGTTTGGCTGTGGCAATTATAAAGTTACCCCCATTGCGCGAACGTCCTGGAGATATTTCATTGTTGCTCGACGTGCTCATGCAGCAGATCAACGAGATGGCTAAAGAAATAGGTATTAAGCATAAAAAAGTTTCTGTATTGGCAAGGAATCTTATGCTTCAGCAGCCTTGGCCCGGAAATGTTCGTGAACTCTTCAATACCTTGCAGCGGGCCGCAGTCTGGTCAGACGATGACTCCATAAGCCTTGAGGCAATCAAGGATGCAATATTGCTGCCCCCCAAGACATTGAAAGGAGATGATGGTATTTTGAACCGCTCGTTGGAGTCTGGGCTTGAGCTGGAAGCACTTATGTCGCAGGTGGCATGTCATTACATCGAAAAGGCTCTTGAATATACAGGTCATAACAAGACGCAAGCCTCAAAACTACTGGGATTCAGTAACTATCAGACATTTACTAATTGGATGAATCGTTACGGTGTAAATCGATGAAAAAGAAAAACTTCGGCAAGCTGGCACGCAAGTTGCTTTGTTATGCGTATCCAGTATTTAAATGCAGAAAAGATTATGCGCCTCTCCCATACAAATTCATTATTGCAATCGGCCTCTCTGGTCGAAGGGGGGAGAGTGCAATCTAAGAATTTTGAGTTTTTGCGTAATGTGCGTGCTGATCTGGCTGCGTTAGGTGGTTTCGCAGAACACTATGCTTTCAACGATCCCGCAGGGTCACTTGCCAAACTTCGATTGTTTACCGAGAGAGTTGTTGATCTTGTCTATAACTCCTTCCGCTTACCTAAGCCGTATCAACCGAACCTGAATGATCTTCTCAATGAGGATTCCTTTCGTGCCAGAGTTCCGGCAGTAGTATTGACCAAGCTGCATGCATTGCGGATGCATGGTAACAAAGCCATACACGCAAATCAGGGTACAACGCCAACGGCACTTGCCATGGTATTGGAAGCGTTCGACATTGCACGTTGGGTGTTTGTAACCTTTGATGGTGGCCAGGCATCGGAGATTGATACCTTTGTGCCACCTATCCCGCCAGTCGATACCAAAAAATTGGAGAGTGATCGGCAGCGTCTGCTTGCTCAAATTGCTGAGCAGGAACAGCAGATGCAATTGATGCTGCAGCAACTTGAGCTGGCACAAGCCAAGCAAGTGGTTGTCGAGCAGACTACAGAAGAATTAGAGCGGTTGGTTGCCAAGGGCGGTGCTGCCGTCGAACAACTTGCTTTTGACGAGGAAACTACTCGTCAGAGACTGATTGACGCAATGCTCGCGTCTGTTGGTTGGAACGTTGGGCAAGGTGGAGCTTCAACCGGCGAAGTTGGTCAGGAGATACAGGTTACACAGTCTCAGAACAAAACTGGGATTGGCTTTGCTGATTATGTCCTTTGGGGCGATGACGATAAGCCTTTGGCTGTTATTGAAGTGAAGCGAACCGCCAAGGATGCCGATGCAGGACGTACACAGGCCAAACTATACGCCGATGGTTTTGAACATAAGTATGGTCAGCGCCCCGTTATTTTCTACACTAACGGGTTTGATATTTATATTTGGGATGATGCACAGAAGCAAACGCCGCGCAAACTGTTCGGTTTTTACTCAAAGGCCAGCCTGCAATACCTGATTTTCCAGCGTAACGAAAAACTAGCACTCGACACGCTTACGCCTAAATCAGAAATAGCGGGGCGAATGTATCAAGTCGAAACAATCAAGCGTATTTGTGAACGCTTCAGCCTCGGCTATCGTAAGTCGCTGGTCGTTTTGGCTACCGGCACCGGCAAGACCCGTGTTGCTGTTTCATTGTGTGAGTTATTGTCTCGTGCCCGATGGGCTAAACGAATCCTCTTTTTGTGCGACAGGCGTGAATTGCGCAAGCAGGCGGATGATGTGTTTAAGGAGTTCCTGCCTGGAGAACCGCGTATTCACATTAATGCAAATACTGCTGGTGATGTGGCTAATCGAATCTATCTCGCCACCTATCCGGCAATGATGCAGTGTTATGAAATGTTTGATGTCGGCTATTTTGACCTGATCATCGCCGATGAGTCGCACCGCAGTATATACAACCGCTACCGCGATTTGTTCGTATATTTTGATGCGCTTGAAGTGGGTCTTACCGCCACGCCTGTTCAGTTTATTTCCCGCAATACCTTTAAGCTTTTTGCCTGCGAAAACGACGATCCCACTTCGTATTTCGGTTATCAGGAAGCAATCAGTCATGTGCCCCCCTATCTTGTGCCATTTGAGGTTTATTCACATACAACCGAATTCCTGCGGAAGGGAATCAAGTACAACCAGCTTTCTAAGGAGCAAAAGGAGCAGCTGGAAAATGACGAGGCGGACGCACCGTCTATTGCCTATGACGATACCGATGTGGATCGGACGGTGTTTAACAAGGACACTAACCGTGCCATCTTGCGTAATTTGATGGAGAACGGCCTGCGCGACGCCAGCGGTTCTCATCCTGGGAAAAGCATTATTTTTGCCCGAAATCACAACCACGCAGTATTCCTGGCAGGGATGTTCGATGAAATGTACCCGCAGTATGGCGGTCAATTCTGCCGAGTAATCGATCACTACGATGTCCGCGCCGAACAGTTAATTGATGACTTCAAGGATCCCAAAAACGCACTCACCGTGGCAATCTCAGTCGACATGCTGGATACCGGTATTGATGTGCCTGAAGTTGTGAATCTGGTCTTCGCCAAACCCGTCAAATCCTATGTTAAGTTCTGGCAGATGATTGGTCGTGGAACCAGGCTGTGTGCGGATTTGAATGGGCCCGGACAGGACAAAACCAAGTTTCACATATTCGACCATTGGGGCAACTTCGCCTATTTTGAGGAAAGTTACCGCGAAGCAAATCCTGTGGTCAGCAAATCACTGCTGCAAAAACTTTTTGAGACACGAATGCAACTGGCAGTAACTGCACTTGCAGTGGCGAAGACAGATGCATTTGATCTGGCAATCAAGTTGCTTCAGGCTGATATTGCGGCACTCCCGGAGACCACTATTGCAGTCCGGGAGAAGTGGCGTGAGGTGCGTGAAGTTCAGCGTAACGGTGTATTGATGGCATTGAGTGCTGCAACGCGTTCATCACTGCTAAATGATATTGCGCCTCTTATGCAGTGGCGTGATACGCGAAACTGGGAAGCGGCTTACCAGCTTGATCTTCTGATTGCCCAGATGCAGAGCGAGC
>CAWASY010000054.1:0-10768 GCA_963784505.1 uncultured beta proteobacterium
CTATTCGCACGTTCAATTTATCCCATGATCAGGCTTCAGAGTGGGTTGAGAAGTTCTTGCGGGGGATTAACCAATCGGCTGCTGGTAAGCAGAATCGGTCTTAAAGGAGAAACAGGAATGAGTTACGCAAAACTGCTGGACGATCTTGAGTTGCTGCAAAAAAGCTACGCAGACGAGGATGACAAGAAGATCAAAGCTGCTGCCGAGCAAGATGGCGGTGAAGATGAGGATAACGAGGAAGACGAGGAAGATCTGGACGAAAACGGCAAGCCCGTTGTCAAAAAGCGCAAGCCTGCTGATGAAGGGGAAAACCCGTTCGCAAAGTCTTTCTCCGGGACTACTCTCGACGGGCAAGAATTTGAAGCAATCGACGGCACTGAGCTGATCAAGGCGCTTCATGACGAAATCACAACGAACAAAGAAGACCTGACGAAATCCCTGACTTTCTTGGTAAGCATCATCAAGACGCAGGGCACACTGATCAAGGCGCTTCAGGAAAATGTCGTTGATCTGGGTAAACAAGGCCGTGGCCGCTTGTCGGTTACCGGGCCATCGCAAGACTTCGCGAAGAGTATCAAGGCGAGTCAACCGATAGACGCACAAGGGTTCATGCTGAAGGCGAATGCTGCCTTTGATGCTGGACGTATCAATGGAAAAGACTTGACTGTGTGCGATGTCGCTATTCGCATGGGGTCTGATATCGATCCGGCTCTTGTAAGCAAAGTTTTGGCATAACCACTTTTCAAATTTAAGGAGAACATAGCAATGAACGCACAAGAATTGATGGCCCAGTTTGCAAGTACGCAAGTGGGTGGCGCAGCTCAACTGGGTGGTTCTGCTGGAGGCGCGCTGAGTGATGCGCAAGACCTGCAAAAAGCACTGACGGCGAGCAATTACCAAACTGACGTTGCTACCCTGACCGGTGGTGGCGCGATGGGTGTTCAGTCTCTGGACACTGCCATGAAAACTGTTGTGCAGGAAGAAGAGCATTTCGTCCTGTTCAAAAAGCTGCAACAAACCAACGCGACCAATATTGTTGACGAATACACCCGTCAAAACAGTATCGGCGGTGTTCTGGGTGGCTCTACCAATGCACAGATGGGCGCTGTCCGTGCTGCACAGGGCGAGTACAGCCGCGAAGTGGGTATGGTCAAGTTCTTGATGACCTTGCGCCAAGTCGGCTACGTGCTGAATCTGGGCAAAAACATGGCCGAACCGGTTGCTGTTGAAGAACGCAACGGTGCTCTGCAACTGCTGACTGACGCAGAATACCTGCTGTTCCACGGCAATGCTGCTGCATCCCCTACGCAGTATGACGGTATCTTCACCCAGATCGATGCTGCGATTGCTGCTGGTAAGTCAAGCACTGATCATGTCATTGACATGGGAGGCCTGCCTCTGAATTCAATTGCTCCGTTCACCAAGCTGCAAGCGGCAATTCAGGACTATGGTAACTGGGGCCGCATCACAGAAACCTTCCTGCCTACGGCCGTGCAAACCGATCTGAACATGGGCCTCGATCCCGCTTTCCGCTGGAATGCGCAATCGAATGCTCTGTCTACTATCGGCGCTCACGTCGAAGGTATCCGCCTGACCGAAGGTGTTCTGAAGACCAACATCGACACGTTCCTGCATCATGGCGAGTTCCCGATGGCCAAGCCTATCGAACTGACATGGCCTGTTACGGCTGTCGCTAACGTGGCATTCAAACCGGTATCTGCTGCTGCGACGGCTCTGGTTTCTGATGCATCGAGCACTTTCAACGCAGCACGCGCCGGTAATTACAGCTACGCTGTTGCTGGTATCGGTGGCGGCGGTGAAGGTATGTCGGCTGTTGTGTTGTCGGCCGCTGTTGCAGTTGCTGCGGGCAAGAAGGTCGCGCTGGTTATCACAGCGTCTGCTGGTGGCTCTGAAACTGGCTATGCGGTGTACCGCTCACGTCAGGATGGAACTGCAGCCATTTCAGATTACCGTCTGGTCAAGATCATCCCGAAGGCCGGTGCAACTACCACCTTCAATGATCTGAATCTCGATATCCCCGGCACAGTGTCTGTCCCCTGCCTGAACATGAACCCAGCTTCTGATGCAATCGGCTGGCGCCAGTTCCAGCCGATGACAAAGATTCCTTTGCCGTTTGGTGTTGGCGGTGTTCCGGTCGTGAGCTGGTTCCAGTTCTTGTTCGGTTATCTTCGCGTAACGAAGCCTAAGCATCATGGCTACATTAAGAATATTTTGCCGAGCGGCGGAGCTGGTCAATGGCGTCCTCACACAACAGTGTAGTATCTAGCTGTTAGTCTGATCAAAAACACCCTGTCAAAAGCGGGGTGTTTTTGTTTATAGTGCTACAATACGAGCGTGGCTTGGTGAGGCTTAATTACCCTGACTGAACACCGGATCGTCCTCCGGTCGCCACCCCTCTCAAGGACGGCATTTTGTGGGCGGATAAAATGGGGAAAAGGTCGGATTGGTCTATTGCTGATATTGCCAAAGAGGCAAAGAGTTATCAGACAAGAGGTGCGTTTAATTGCGGTAGCAGAAGCGCCTATAAAGCGGCAACAAACCTAGGAATCCTCAACGAAGTTTGCTCGCACATGGCGATATCACCAAGATATTCCTATGTAAAGTGGAATAAAGAATCAGCTACTTTAGAGGCAAGCAAATACACTAGTAGAAGCGAATTTAAGTGCCAAAATTCAGGAGCATATTGTTATTTATTAGACAATATGCTGCTTGATCTTGCTTGCTCACACATGCCAGACACTTATGTTCAGTGGGACGTGCAATCGGTATCAGATGTAGCAAAAAAATATAAGACAAAATTAGATTTTATAAAGGGCAATGGCTCGGCGTTTAAATTCGCAAAAAAAATTGGGATTCTAAATGATGTCTGTGCTCACATGTCGCTCAAGCGAAGTTGGACAAAATCAGACGTTATATTTGAGGCAAAAAAATACCAATCTCGTAGCGACCTCTTCTTTGCTATGCCCGGCGCATACAAGCATGCTATAAAACATGGATATTGGGATGAGGCTTGCTCTCACATGGAAGTAAAGAAACGACCGATGGATAAGGCTATGTCAATGGAGGAAGCCGTAAAATACCAAACACGGGCGGAATTCCAAGAGTTAGACGGTGGAGCTTACGTGTTTGCGCGAAAGAATGGCTTTCTTGATGAGGCTTGTGCGCACATGATCGACGGTGATAATGGATTTAATTCAAAAAAACCTGCCGTGTTGTATTGCATAGAATTTACTGTCCCAAGTGGCGATACGCTTTTTAAGATTGGGATAACCAATAGGTCGGCAAAGTTAAGGATTCGTGGCCTCGGTCTTCACTCCGGCGTCAAAGCCTCAATCCTCCGTGAAATCAAATTCAAGATAGGCGCAGATGCGCGAGCTAAAGAGAAAGCCATCCATAAGGACATGGCCGAGTACCAGTATCTCGGTGATCCTATTATGGAAAATGGCAATACTGAAGTTTTTTGTCGTGACGCTATAAAGTATATGTGACACAACAATAAATTTAGGAGTTGACAATGGAAGTTACCTGCACCCGCCCGAATGCGCCAGAAGAAATCAGTGGCGTTAAGTTTGTCCGTAAAGAAGATGGTAGCGTATTTGCTGCCAATGTTTCCCCTGAAGAGGCCGCTGCCTTTGAGGGGATTGAAGGTTATGCGATCTGTGAAGATGGCACTGCCGAGGCTGAAGCACTGGCCGCTGCCGTCAAGGCGGAGCAAGATGCAATTGAAGCTGCCGCTGCAAAGGAGGCTGCGGATAAGAAAGCGGCCGACAAAGAAGCCGCTACTGCAAAGAGAGCGGCAACAGCTGCTGACAAGTAAGTTAAAAACCAATCTATAAGGAGTATATTCACATGGCACTTAGCGAAAATGCACTAAAAAGACTCAAAACGGCAGTAACCAGCGAATCGTTCGGTGCTGAGATTGCCAATTTGATCAATCATAAACTTGTCGCAGCTATCCCAGCTATCGGGGTAACTGCCAATCTTCCTCCCACCGGCTGTCTTGGCGGCTTATCCCCGTCTGCCGCACAGGTCGATACCGCAATCGCAGTCGTAACGGCCGCTGTCGAATTGCGTCTTGATGTAATCGAGGCAAAGATTGATGCTCTGATCTATGCGCTGACAGCATAGCTCTATAGGTAATTAAAAAAGCCCGGCGTAGAGCTGGGCTTTTTGTCGTGATGACATACTGAATTCTCTGAATTTATCAATCAATTACAGGACCATAAAAATGAGCCCACAAGAAAAAGCAATCGTCCAAGTGCACAAATTGGAAATGAAGCCCGGCGACATTCTCGCCATGGGTGTTGATGGTGACACCAGTGAGGTGGCGTTGCGTGAGCTTTACGAGCAGTTTAAACGTGCAGTGCCTGCTGGCGTAAGCATTGTAGTGGTGCCAAACACGACGCAGTTCCACATTGTCACACCTGCTGAAGACGAGACAACGGGCTAAATACCATGACAATCTTCGCTGATAAGGTGGCTACGGTTGCCGAACTTCGTGCCGACCGACTGATCCTTGCCGGGGGGGAGAGTTTTACGCCCAGTCAGTTATCCACGGATTACATATACGGCAAAGCGTTGTCAGCTGAAGCGGAAGCATCACGGAGGCTGCGCGTATTCTTTGAGCCGACGATGGTATTTGCCGGTGAGCCGAGCGCCGAGGAAATAGCCGCGATAGGCGTTAATCCATGGGTAGAGGAATCAGGTTATGACTACGAGCCTGATATCTGGAACATGGAGGACTGGGGATACTTGATGTTGCGAAACTGCCTTGTGTCGCGGGTTGACTCTGTTGATTTTGTCTACCCGTCGCCGGTCGCCGGAATCTTCCGGATGCCACAAAGCTGGGTCAGACTGGACAAAAAGGCCGGGCACCTGCGTTTTGTTCCGGCGGGCTCCACTCTGTCTACCGGTGCGATGGGTTCGATGATGATCTCGATGATTGCTGGGGGCCGTAATATCCCGCAGATGTTAAAAATCCGCTATGTCGCTGGAATGGAAAATATTAACCGCGACTATCCCGATCTGGTTACGGTGATAAAGCGCATGGCCGTGCTCAGTATCATGAAAGATGCATTCATCGCGCAGTCCGGCTCGATATCCGGTGATGGTCTTTCACAATCTCTGTCACGCGACGTGGATAAGTATGAGGATTCGGTAAGCTCTGCACTTGATCATATCAAGCAGTCTATCCACGGCATTGTGGTGATGGTGTTGTGATGAATGGCTCCGGGGGGCTTTGCGAAGGTGATCTGGTCGAGTGCGGTGGTTGCGCATACTGCGTGAACAAGCGCGGTGGACTCGGTCCCGTCGAGGAAGTCTTGGCCAAGCGTTTTGATGGCGATGATGGGGATGTAACAACCGGTATTCGCCGGGCACTGCTCCAAGGTGATGACGCATGAAATTATCCCCAGCTGCATTTAACCGGCACTTGACGCACATGGGGCAGGATGTCCAATGGAGGCGGTCATTTGCTTGCCCTTGCACCAACCCTCACTCTGGCGCAGCAAAGCCCGGGTGTCCTGTGTGTGGAGGAAAGGGGCGAGCATGGGATGCCGCAGTTAATTGCATTGCGGCCGTGTGCAGTCAGAAAGCTCAGCTTGAGTGGGCTAAGTTCGGCCAGTATGAATCTGGCGATACAGTCCTGTCATTGCCGTCTGATTCTGCCATTTATGAAATGTCTCAGTTTGACCGTGTGGTGCTGCTCAATTCGACGGACAGGTTTTCAATGACGCTGGTAAGGGGGAGTAACGACAAGCTGCGTTTTGCTGTGCAGTCAATTTCCAGAGTGTTCTGGCTAGATGTGAATAATTTGATCGTTGACGGTGGCCTCCCAACGGTGGGCACTGGCGGGGCGCTGGTATGGGCATCTGGGGCCCCGCTTGCCGGGACGACCTATACGATTGAAGGGCAGCGTATGCCTGAATATTTTTGCTGGGGACAGTTCCCGGCTGATCGCGGCATGCATCAAGGTGCGCTGTTGCCGCGCAAAGCGATTCTTCGCCTGTTTGATTTGTTTGGGAAGTAGTCAGGAGCTCATAGCATCTTTGAGTGCCTGTTCCATCGCGAAGTCAAAGAGCGGCCGGATTTCATCAACGACTTTTGACACAATCAATAGGCCGGGCTTGGCCGGGATTATCCACCCGGCTGATCTTTCGCTCATGACGCGGAATGTCAGGTACCCGCTGCCACCTGATGCTTCCGGGACTCTTACCATCCCCGCGTATTTGTCAGTTTTCCCCTTTGGATTTGGCCCCATCGATCCGGCTGCAAGCCTCCCCCCCCAGTTGTAAATATTCTGCGGTACCGTCATGGGGGCGCCGGTTGCCAAGCTGGATGCATTTAATCCGCTCAATCTAGTAGTTGTCCCGACGATTGATGACACTGAGAGATTTTTAGCAATGTCGTAAACGCTTTGCGGCATGGCGTCGGCGTGCGCTGTATTGCCCGGGGTATTGTGCCGCATTGGGATGATTAAGTACCGGGCACCCTTGGCTGATATCCGGACCTTGGTTGATGTATCAAGCATCCGCTTGAGGTCGCGCGCCGGGCGCCCCGTCTCTATCTCAGATGCGTATTTGTAGTCCGACCAGATTTCGGCCTCAAAACCATTGATGGACCGGACTTTGACGGAACCGGCGTATTCAAGTTTTTCAGCCGCACTAATACCGGGCGCCACCATGATCGCCCCGGTCCATCGGTCCCAGCATGACTGAGCGGTGGCTGCGACGACGTTTGATATATTTTGCGCGACAATTTCCCCAGATGCAGAAAGCAACTGAACAAGAGGTGCGACATCAATCGATATTTCGTACTCCGGCATGTCGATAGTATCCCGTCACGATGTTGTCTGATTGTCGTGATGCCACGATGCTAACATGGCAATCAATCAAATACTCCCGTTATCCATCGGAAACGCTGTCCGACTCTACCTTACACCTGCTGCCGGGGTTAAGCGGTGGCGCGTGCTGCGCAATGCTACCGGGGTGTTCTCGGGGTACAACGATGCGACAGCTTCCGTCATCCATGACGGCGTGGATAGAGTGATTCTTGACACTCAGGCTCTGGTAAACGGGCAGGTATACCGCTATGGGATGTTCGTATTCAACGGCCTTGTCTGGGCCGCTGATGGCGTTGTATCAGCTACTCCTGCTGCGACGTTCGTTCAAGCCGGTGCTGACGTGCTCAATATTGTGCGAGATCGTCTTGAGTCCGGGTTGCAAGTTGTTGTTGCGCGTGGTGATGTGTTTCATGAAAACGGCCATATTCAGGTTTTGACTGCCCCCCCTTTGTTTGAGGATACCGTCTGGCCTGTGGTGACTTGTCATGTGCAGTCTGACGCTGGCGCAGACCGGGGGGTTGGTGAAATGATCGGCGCTGATTACCTGAGCCCGATGACGGGCCTGTGGGAGACTCATTCTGGTGTTTTCTCGCGTACCCAGCTGCTGATTGTGAACTGGTGCCTAAATCCTGACGCGCGTAATGCGCTCAGGCGCTCCGTGAAGGGCATATTGATCGGTAACCTCCCGGTATTCGATGCCGAGGGAATGATCCAGATCGATATATCTCAATCTGACACTGAGGACTTCAGTAGTTTCGGGGCCCCGGTATATCAGACGATGACAACGCTCACCTGTCTGTCTACTGCAACTATTATCAGTTCTGATAGCAGGCCAAACATCAACTCAATTACAGTTTCCTCCCCTATCGTGTAGCCGATTGATTGCTTCGCGTGTCGTGACACCACTATGCAAGCTACAGAACTCATAATTATTCGCCCATTCGCAAGGAGAAACGCACCATGGCTACTGAAGAAATAATCGCTGTTCCTGTCGCACCTACAGTCCGCGCTGCTGCGCCTGTTGTGGAGTACCCGCTGGCACTTGATGAATTCTGCACACGCCTGTCATCTGATGATAGCCGTGTGGAGCTGATCGGCGCTTTTAACCATGCCGAACGTGTGGCTGGCAGAAACAGCGATCTGGCATCAAATTACGCAGGCCGCTTCGTGGCTTTTGCGACTCAACCAGTTTAAATAGGAGGCTACGATGGGTGTATTTTTCAACGGGCGGTTGTGGACAAGTCCTGCGACCATGAGCGTTATCGATGATAGCGCGATGTATAACAAGAATCTCTCTGTCGGCAATGTGCTGGCTGTTCTGGGTGCGTCCATCGGCGGCAAGCCGAATACGCCATTGCGTTTTGGTTCGGCTGCTGAAGCCCGCGCTGCGCTGGTTGACGGTGATCTTTTGCGAGCAATTGAAAAGGCGTTTGATCCTTCCGCTCAGACGGCAGGCCCGGCTCTGGTGATTGGTGTCCGCGTCAATCCTGCAGTTCAGGCTTCACTGGCGCTCAAAGATATTGCAAGTGCCACGGTGATCAATCTGGCATCGACGGACTATGGCCTGTATACCAACCAGATCAAGGTCAAGGTTGAAGCAGGTTCGGTGTCTGGCCGTAAGCTGACCACACAATTCGGCAGCAGCTATTTCAGTGCAGACAATGTAGGCCGAAACGCGCTGACGATTCAATACACCGGTGCTCAGGCAACAGCGACAGTTACGGTCAATAACACGACAATGACGCTGGCAGCCCCCGCTGGTACGGTCGTTGCGACGCTCGACTTGTCGGTGTTTAATACGGTTCAGCAGCTGGTTGATCGCATCAATGCGGTGGTTGATTTCTCCGCATCGGTGGTAGATGGCAATGGCGCGAAGCCTACGCTGTCAGGGCTGGACACGATTACTGCGATCAGCTGCAAGGCCGCATACGTGGTCACGGCAGACCTGCAGGCACAGATCGACTGGTTTAATGGCGTAGGCGAGGGTTATGTCACGGCAACCCGGGCGGCGAATGTCGGCACGGTTCCCGCTGTCCTCCCGTTCACCTATTTGGCGGGTGGCTCAGACGGCGTGACCACAAACACCGAGTGGAGCAACGCCTTCACGGTCCTGCAGACTGAAGATGTGCAGTGGGTAGTTCCGGTCAGCTCAGTACCTGCAATTCACGCCATGGCTGATACGCATTGTGCGTTTATGGCCAATGTCGGCCGTATGGAGCGTCGGGCGATTGTCGGCGGCGTGTCTGGCGTGACTGATGCTTTTGCGATTGCGGCGGCCAAGGCTCTGAATTCTGATCGCACCAGCTACGTGCATCTGGGATTTTATGACTACGACGCCACCGGCAAGCTGGTATTGTTTGAGCCGCCTATCCTTGCCGCATTGCTGGCCGGTATGTTCTCTGGTGTAAATCCCGGCACGGCTTTGACCAACAAAACATTCAAAGCGCGCGGTCTGGAGCGTAAGCTGAAAAATCCAACTGACACAGACCCATTGATCAATGGTGGTGTGCTATGCGTGGAAGATACGCCAAAGGGTTACAAGGTGGTCAAGTCAATCTCTACATGGCTTACCAATACCAATTACAACCGAGTCGAGGTTTCTTGCGGCGTCGCGGCGGACTTCGTATCCCGTAATGTGCGGCAGGCGCTGGATGACCTGCGCGGGCAGAAGGGTAGCCTAGACCTGTTGATTCAAGCGGTGTCGCGTGCTGATACTGCGCTGCGTGCGCTTGCCCTGCCTGAGCCGATGGGGCCCGAGGTGATTGTTGGTGATGCGATCAACCCGGCATACAAAAACATCGTGGCGAGTCTGGTTGGTGATGTGCTGTCCGTTGAATTCCAGTGTTCGCCGGTCATCCCCGTGAACTATATTCCTATCGTAATTCATGCCGTTCCGTATTCTGGTTCTGCAAAAGCCTAACCGCTGACAAGCTGCAAAGAAGATGCCCGGTTCGTCCGGGCTTTTTCTCGCCTGCAGTAATTTGCCGTCTGGTCGTGACACCAGACTGACTCCATTGAATCAATAATCATGGAGATAACATCATGGCATCTATCAATCAGCGCGTAAAAACGGGTAACCGATTTAACATCCAGTTCGACGGACAAAATATCGGCGTTTGCAAGTCTGTCGATATGCGCGACGACTACGGCGTTGAGCCGGTCAGTGGTATCGGCAGCATCAACGTGATCGAGCACGTCCCGACGTTGGCCCGTCATACGCTGACGGTTGAGGAAGTGGTGATGAATGCATCATCGCTCTTGCAGCTTGGAATTGCTGTTGAAAATGGTCAGGATATGCTGAATGGTCGAGTTTTCGACATCACAGCTCAGGATACTGGCGGCATGATGCGCAAATATTCCGGCTGCTCTTATGCCTCGGGCAGTATATCCGTCCGTGGTAACGCGATTGTTGTGTCGAATGCGACCTTCAACGCGATTTCAGTATCTGGAAAAATGGGGGCTTAATCATGCTTGACTCACTTTTAAAGTGGGCTTGCATGTCGCTTGCTGGCATCGTGATTACGGTGCTGGCCGTCTTGCTGGCTCCGATTCTCCCATTGTTTGTGCGCGCGGACGGGTATCTGCCGGGCTGGCTGTCGTGGTTCCAGACCCCTGATAATCCTGCGTATGGCGACCGTGCATTTCACGATAATCAGATGTGGTGGACTCGCAGCAGGTATTTATGGACGGTATTCTGGCAATGGCGCAACCCGGCGTATGGGTTTGATTTCGCCGTGCTGGGAATGCCTGTGCTACCGGGATTCGCGCTGAATGCATGGGGGGATGAGCGGGTCAGCAATGCGCCATTACACAACGGCTGGGTATTTCGGCGCTTGATTATCGGGTGTGAGACGTACTGGCAGTTTTATCTAGTCCATGCGTGGACTGCGACAAAATGCCTGCGCG
>CAWASY010000055.1:0-13895 GCA_963784505.1 uncultured beta proteobacterium
ATCCACCACCTGTCCCAAGCCAGCATCGCCAAACAGATCATCACTGGCGACGGCCACCGGCGTCACTTTGGTAGACTGAACCTGCTCAAGCTTGGGGCGAAGGGAGGCCGGAAGGCCATCGAGTCCCGCCAGATGCACCAGATCGCCGGATCGTGTTACAAGAACTGGATTCAAAACAACCTCGCTGGCGGAAGCGAGTGTGGCCCACCCCAATTTAGCCAAATCATCTGCCACCGCACTGGCTGACGCATTGGCACCTGCCTCATTCCAGTGGGTATCGGTACGGTAGTAACGTTCACCCGGCAACGCACTCAAGGTCGAAGTCAGATTTAACGTGGCAACGCCCGAACTATTAACCGTAGCCAGCCAGTTTACAAGTCGGTTTTCAAATAAGCGCGAACGGTTAAGTCCGCACAAATGCGTACTTTCAATGCGTGTCTTGTCAGGCACAACCACCATCAGCAAACGGATGCCGCGTGCCTTCAGGCTATCGTTAAGTTTCGCCGCCAGCTCGGCTCTGAACTGCGCCGATTTGGCACTGTCCGCATGCATTTCCAGCTCATCAGCCAAAAACAGCCAGTCATTACAACCGGCACGCACACCAGCCCCCAGATCGCCAGTTAAATTCCAGAGGATGCCATGCTCTATCCTGTTGAAGGTCGGTCCCAGTACAAACTGCTGATTGAGAAGTTTGGTAAAACGCCGCGTAGATTCACCGCTCAAAATGCTGGCAGGTTTACTCAATGCAACCCAATCCTCACCGGATACCTTTTGCAGCGACAGAACGGACACGACTAAACCTGCCAGCAGCAAGGTAATAAAAGCAAATACCGGCAGGAGCATCAGATAATTTTTAGTTTTCATCGTCAAGCATACTCCCATCAGAACTGAAAATACAGGAATGGCGGAGACTGCTGGCCTGTCAACACAATCAGTGCATAGGCGAAAGCCAGTGCAGGCCAGGCAGCACGCCAGGCATTACTGGAAAATAGCCACACTCCTTTTTGGGCGTAACGCGTTGCGGGATACATGATACAGATTGCACCGATAATAAAGGACGCATAGATGGTCGGGCGCATCGCCAGCGAGACGGCATCTCCCATCGCCACGCCATGCAGACCGAACTGACCGCCCCACACAGTCAACGCTTCGGAGAAATTTGCCGCGCGAAACACGGTCCAGGCCAGCATCACCACCAGCAGGGTGAGCAGGCGCGAGAAAAAGTCCGGCATGACATAACCCCGTTCATGATAGGCACGGGCGATACATAGCGCCGAGCCATGAATGACACCCCAAATCAGAAAATTCCAACTCTCCCCGCCATGCCAAAGACCGCCTATCGCCATGGTCAGCATCAGATTGATATAGGTCCGGGTCTGCCCGCCCCTGTTACCACCCAACAAAGAAATATACAAATAATCCCGCAACCAGGCTGACAGGGTAAGATGCCAGCGCCGCCAGAAGTCCTGGATGGAAATGGCAATATAGGGGTTATTGAAATTGGGCTCAAACTTGAATCCCAACATCAAGCCCAGACCAATGGCCATCAGGCTGTAGCCTGCGAAATCGAAATACAACTGGATGGTATAAGCGCCACAGCCTATCCATGAATCGATCAGACTCGGGGCCGTTTCCTTGAATACCAGCGCGACCAGCGGCGACAGCGGATCGGCAATCAGTACCTTCATCGCGAAGCCAACCATGAATTTCCTGATTCCGGAGGCAAATTCTTCTGCCACGAAAAACCGCTCGCGCAATTCCTTCTCAATCACCTTGTAACGCACGATGGGGCCTGCAATCAGATGGGGGAACATCGCGATATAAGCGCTGAAAAAGCTGAAGCGATGCTGCGCATGAACCACGCCACGCCGCACATCGACCAGATAAGAAGTGGCATGCAGCACGGTAAAGGAAAGTGCAATCGGCAGATACACCTTTTGCCAGGCAATCAGCGGTTGCTCGCCACTGCCGAACAGATCGTTTAACGATTGCACCACTACATTGGCATATTTGTACCAGGCCAGGCTGGCCAGATTCACGATAATCGCGCCGGCCATCATGCGTGTCTTGTACTTTTCCGAGGTTGATTTCTCGATCCAGATTCCGGCAAGCCAGGTGATGATCGTCAGGAAAATGATCAATATCAGAAACTTGGGCGTCCACCATGCGTAAAAAAGCCAACTACCGAACAGCATGGTGTGATTGCGTAAACGTGCCGGCGTCAGAAAATAGCACGCAAAAAAGACCGGCAGAAACAGCGTCAGAAATTCAAGGGACGCAAAGACCATAGCTGCTCCGTATCAACCAAAACCCAGTTCCGGGTTTTGGTGTATTCATAAAATGACCGGTAGATGCCGATTAATTGAGATCACGCACGATAAAAGCCTGCTGTGCGTTTTTCAGTGTCAACAGGAATACGCTATAACGCCCGCCCGCTTCCAATTGGGGTATATCGAGGCCGGTACTCCCCTTGCCGCAGCCGAGCGTCGCAGCCAATTTGACTGGGTTGATCAGGCGGCGTTGTACGGTAAAGGGTTTAATGCCTTCCAGTATGGTGGTATTTTTTGCCCCGCCCTGCATCGCGGCCACACCACAGTTTTCATCCAGATTGAACAAGGCAAGCGAGGCGCGCATGGCATTGAAATCCGTTGGGGTTTCTCTGACCAGCATGGTCTTGATCTTTTTTGCACCCTCCGGCAATACCGAAATAGTCAAATATTCCCAAGGTTTTCCCACCACATCGACCGTTACTTTACGCGCTTGACTCTGAATGCTGGCACTTAATGTCGTGCCCGACTTGACAGTAAAAAAGTGTGTCACACGCCCGTCATCCTTGATACCCAGCGTAATTTTTGCAGCCCCTTTAGATGAAGTAATGGAAATCGGGCTATCTGTTGCATTGATAAAACGAACATAGGACGACTCTTCCGAAGGACCGGTATCATAAAGTTGTATTTCGGCGGCGCAAGCCATTGATACCATTCCCGCCATCACCGAGAACATGAAACCATATGCAACATAGCTGATATTTTTCATTTGAGACTCAGTGTTTGATTTTTTGCAATATATCGGAAGAGAGGATCTGGCTGGCGATTGCATCCCCCCACAGAACATAGCCTTCATCGGTAAAGTGCTGCCCATCGCCCGGCAGGGTATCCCACTGTCCTGGCTTGGACATCTTCAATGAATTAATATAAATACACGGCGACACAATATCCGCCAGATATTCCGACATTTCCTTCACCTTGGCAAAAGTCTTGCCATATTTCCCGCCCTCATTCCCCCATGCGGGACCGACCCAGACACAACTCGCGCCGCTTGCCTTGATACCCTGAGTCAGACTGCCTACTTGACTGGCTATCCAGGGTCGGGGCAGCGTAGCACTCTTGTATCCTCCCATGGTGTCGCCATTGATTACCACAATCAAATCGGGATGATGTAATTTAACCAACTCAGCGAGCGGCTTGGTAAAACCGGCCTCACTGGCACGCACCCGCAACGGGCCGTCATTCAATCTGAATGCACTACCACAGGACGGCTGTATCGTCTTCATCCAGTCACCGGAAGGTGTACCACAGGCGCCGTATGAATATACCTTGGCGCCCTGTTTCATCAGATCATCATGCAATGTCGTAATCAGATAGCCGGGCGTTGACATATGGCTATCCCCTATCATTAAAACGGTAAGACCGGCAAGTAACAAGCTCATAATGTGACACCTCAATACAATTTAAATACCAGACTCAAGTGTAAGTGTGCCATGCGACCTTGTCCAGACCAAATTTCCTGGCGAGCAGATTAAATCAGCGTGCGCGCCTGCGACTGGTGGCGTTACTTCCCCACAAAGGTGGCGGCTCTGGCTCTACCTGCTGATTGTAGTTTACCGCCAGTTCGGCCGCCACCTGTCGCAACAGAACTTCCGCCTCGACATTATGGCCCTGTCTAATCAGCGCATCGGCCCGATCTATCTGCACATGCGCCCAGGCAGTTTTTTGCAAATGCCCCATCTCGGTGGTACGCGAGACCGGTGCAATTTTCTCCAACGTTTGCAAAGTCTCCCGCCACAGACGTTGTGATGCATACAGACTGGCACTAACAAACAGCCCTTCGGGCAAATCAGGATAGCCCAGCAGCACATTATCTATTTGCACACGGGCCCTGGCGTTTTCTCCAGCACCCATATAAATTTTAGCAAGCTCAAGACGTGACCCGCTATTTTCCGGATGCTTCAACAGATAATTTTCAAGTGCCGAGCGCGCCTCACCCCGAGCATTGCCGACAGTCTGCGAATCGCTTGCCAGCATCCCTTGTTTGTCCGCCTGTGGCGTACGGCGATATTTTTCTTCTCCTTGCAGTTGCTGTCTGAGTTGAGCTGCCAGATCCGATCGTCCATGGCTTTCCCAGTAAGCTGCGCGATCTGCAGGTTCAACTTGCGTGGAAGTCACTGCAAGTGTATTCGCCACCGGCTGCACAGCCTGCCATTTAGTATCCGATGCCTCGGCGACAGCATGAATCGGTTGCCCCTCTGCATTTGAATTAACCGGGTTACGCGTGGCAACTGAACCGCTCGCCTGCTTACGCAAACCGGCCGCAATATCCGCACGACCATGACTTTCCCAGTAGGCTGCACGGTCGGCAGATTCGGCAGGTTCAGATGTCAAAGGTACCGTTACCACGGTACCTGCCACCGCAGCAGGAGCCGCCTGCCATTTGTTTGAGGAGCCAGCCGCAACCTGCGGCACTCTGCCAGACTCGACGCGTTTTGCCTGACCGAATGGTATTTCAGGAACAGCCGTTACCAGCGGAGCATTGACAACCGCCACGGGTTTGACCTGCGCAACCGACGTTGTAAAACCACCCGCCTGTTTACGCAAACTGGCCGCAATATCCGCACGACCATGATTTTCCCAGTAGTCCGCTTTCTCGGTCAATTCGGCATTAGAAGGTTGCCGATCGATTTGCAATGTTCCTCCCGCCGCTCCAGTAGATTTCAAGATAGTTGCCGATTCAATGCCATGCTCAGTTTGCTCAGGCTTGTAACGCCACTTCTCGGCAAGTTCAGCATCATCAGAGATAACTACGGGTGTTTGTTTTTTGCCGATTAAATTATTTTCCTGGGCAGTCGTCTGATTTACACCCATTGCCTTGTCTTCCGGTGCAGGCGATTGCCTGACAGACCGAATAGGTAAAGCCTGTTCAGGTTCGGTCCTGGCAGGGATAGTTACGCTCATGGCCGGTTCATTTTCTGCTATAGCTGCAGCTTGACTCATCTCCACAGTAGCAGCCTGCTCACTCGCACCAGTGGGTAAATTGGTGACTGCTTGCGCCGACTTTTCCTGAGGTGGCTGAACAGCGCTTTTCACTCCAGACACATAAAGGTCTGCCCAGTCTTCAACCTGTTTGACGCGAGCCTCAGTCTGAACGGATGCTAATGACGGTATAACAACAGGTTCTGGAATTGCAACCGGCGCATGAACTGCAACCGCTTCAGGAATAACAACTGGTTCTGGAATTGCGACAGGCGCATGAACTGCAACAGCCTCAGGAACAACAACAGGTTCTGGAATTGCGACAGGTGCTGGAGTTGCAACAGCCTCAGGAACAACAACAGGTTCTGGAATTGCGACAGGTGCTGGAGTTGCAACAGCCTCAGAAACAACAGGTTCTGGAGTTGCGACAGACTCAGACGCAACCTGGTTATTGATTACAGCAGGCGCGGCATCCTGCTTGGTCATAGTTGGCTGATCACTGTTTTTCCTGACAATTGCTGCCAATGCATCAGCATTGTCAGGTTCCAGCAACAACAATGCCCTCCAGGCGGGAGCCGCCATATCGCCACGACCCAGTTTTTCCCAGTAGTGCGCCCTTGCGATTAATAGTTGTGCATCCGCATCGTCAGCCCATGCTTGGGATGACAACGGCAGGAAGAACAAGAGTATCAGTAGTATTATTTTATTGCTGAACATGATGACTTTCGGTTGATGACAAGCAGTCCTGGTAGCGAAAAAGAAAACCGCTTTTCGACCCAACCCTGCCCGAACAGTGCAAGTACCTGATCGTAATAGCGCGCTTCTCCGCCAGCCAGAATAGTGCTGCTGGTGTCTTGATGAACAAGCAGGCGTTCCTGCTGCAACTTCAACGCAGCCTTGTTCCCCATTTTCTTAAAGTAGGGCAGCAAAGCAGCTGAAAAACTCGGTGGACTGATACCTGACCCGACACCTGTTTTCGCATCGATCATCAGCGGTGGACTGACCGCCTTATTCGGAATGAACTGGTTCATTCCAGACAGTATTTTTTTCAACTTTTCCGACGCAGCATCCTGTCGGTGCAGCATCCCCCACCATAAATACACGCGAATTGCGTCATAACTACCCACCGAACCCTGCTTGGGATCGGCCAAATACCCCTTGCCTGGCATATAGGCCACCCAATCGGGTATAAAACCCTTTTCGCTGGCTGCCTTCAGCAACTTGATATTGTTTTCAAGCACATGCATCCAGGGGCCGGATGGATCGCTTTTTATAAATACCCGTAATAATTGCACCGGAATATAGCTGGGGTTTAACCTGGCGCCCCCCATCTCAAGCTCAAAGCCTGCCGGTGCGGGGATAAGCATCTCGCCCTCCCCCGGAAAATTCCGGATCAATTGGATGCGAATATTTGCCAACAATAACTTGCCCTGCGCCGTGTAGCGGGGTTCGTGCCACAATCTCCCCGCCTCAAGCAAGGTATAGGCAAACCACAAATCGGCATCGGCAGCCGAATTCCGGTCTGCCACATCCCATTTCCCGTCCTCCCGTTTTCCCCATTGCCATGCCGGCAACATTGCGCCCAGATCACCCCCGGCCATATTATCAGTGGTCCATTGCAACAAGCGATCAAACAGGGCGCGATCATTCGCAACCAGCGAGAAAAACAAGGCATACGCCTGCCCCTCGGAAGTACTGTAACGCTGGCTACTTTCATCCGCCAGTACGCGACCGTCATCCTGAATAAAATGGCTGAAAAATGCCTGCCACAATGGCCATTCTTCACAACTTTGCGCGTGAAGCGGCCACGACACCGTCAGTAACAGCACATATACACCACGACAAAGCCATAGCTTAATCGCACGCAGCATAAATTACTTTTCCAATCGCGCAGCTACCAGCTTTCTCAAATAACGGAATGCCACAGCCGCCACAATCAAACCCGCCACACCTATGAATATGAGCATCAACAACGGCTGTTTTGACATGTACCAGCGCAATGCAGTCAACCAAGGCAATTCGCCCACGTAGTAGGTAGGCCCCATCTGGAAAGATTCCACCCGGTCACCACTTTGCATAACCAGATCACCGTTAAACTTGGTAACTTTCTTCAGATTCGCCATCGATTTCGCCAACTCGGCAATTTGCTGCGGCGTGTCCCCGGTGAAGGCAACGACACTGCGCCCGTGTTTGAGCGGGGATTCAAAACCGACCAAGGCACCCAGACTGCCGTCGCCCTTTGAAATCAGATCGCCCGCGCGGTGCATGGCGTCTTCCAGATCAACATTATCCCAACGGGATTTCAGACGCGCAAAGGGTCCTGGCAAACGCAGACTATGCGTCCCCTGATCCAGTAACGGGTGCATCTTGTCGGCCCACTGTGCCAGCAGCGGCTGATTACCCGCAGTACCGATCACAATGATATCCTTATCTGAGCTCTTCTCTATATTCGCTGCAGAAACAATAACATGACGCAGAGCAGGGTAACCGGTCACCCTCCCCATACGCCCCATCACCATCAGATAGGTCTCGATTTCGCCTACCGAGACATTGTCCGGCATCACGACCGCTGTCTCGGACAGATCAGCCATTCGTGTATAGGGAAAACCGTCATTGACGAAAAAATTCAGGTTGGGCATTGCCGTGTAATGAGGAAAGGAAGAGAAATCGATGGTCGAATCCTGATCAATCACGCCCCGTTCATTATTGACGAACACATCCTTGCAGGCACCTTGCTTGGTATAGTCAAAGAAATAGTTGAATTGCAGTTGGTTCTGACCGTAAACATTCAGATACGGAATATGCACCAAGTCATGTGAAATCGCCTTGCCGTCCTCTATCAACAAAGGCAATCTGACCTTGCTCTCAAGCTTGCTCGGTACACTTGAAAGCCGGAGTGCCTGCACGAACTGATTGTTTATATTTACATTCAGTGTTGATCTGTCCGGCATCGGACGCGGTGTATAACGATAATGCAAATCCACAGGAATACCGGCACTGCGCCAGCCAAACAGATCGGGCGGAACATTAAAATTAATCGCAATTTTATCCGGTGTAATACCTTCAACCTGCAATTCTACCGGCTTGGCCAATTCGCCAAAATGAACTGCACGATCGGTGGGTATCCAGCCGGGTGCATCGTACGGTTTGCGTGCAGGGATTTCCTGCATCTGCTTTACGCTGACAAAACCACCGGTCAGCGTGCCACTGCCTAGCGTCAGTGCCTGTGCAGCGATATCCAGCTCCTTGGCATCGCGCCCCATCACCACCAGCAACTTGGCATAGTCATTCAGCGGATTGCTCACGACCGCCAGACTGGGGCCATTGACCATCGGCAGTCCCAGTCCTGCCGGTGGTGCACTACCGGCAACCATAACGATGCCATTTCCCTTGGGCAGTGTATTGAGCAATACCGGGAACTGTGCACCCCGGTAACTTGACAAAGCGCCGAACCAGGACGTCACCACGCCGGCTGCATGCAGTACATCATTACCCGGTTGTGAGGGAAACACGACTGGCAGCATCAGCTTGGCATTGTCCAGTCTGTCAAAAAATGGCGCAGGTAACAATGCCAGATCATTAGGCAATTTAAGATGCCGAACTGTCAGCTCAAGTTTGCTTAGATTGCTGACATTCGCCCACAGCGTAGAATGCACCGGATCCTCGCAATCACGCGTATAGTGGGCAATCAAATTCAGTGTTAGCTTATTAAAATCAATGAACATGCTCGGATCAAGCGCAACCTCACCAGTCTTGCCATTATAATTTTCGTGCGGCAAGGGCAGCGATGTCATCAGTTCATCGTTGAGCATGACCTTCAGATGCGATAATTCCGGAATCAGTGCCGGTGACCAGGCATAATTCAGCTTCAATTTTGCGGCACTGACAAATTCATCGCTGCGCATCGAAAACAGCATATTCCGCCGCCCGTCCACACTGCGCAATTCAATCGGACTTAGTGCCCCCAACTCTTCCAGCGTATAGGTATAGTGACTGATCTCGTCCGGATTTTCGCGCGGCAGGGTGCTGACCTGCTCAGACGCAATCACCGCTTCATGCTTGCCTTTGTTGGCGTGACTTTTGCCATAAACAGCAACGGGCGCAACCATACTGCTGATGACAATACAGGAGAGCAGCATTTTTTGCGCGCGATTCCTGTTGAAGAATTTATTCAGGCTATCGTGGATATTTTTCATATTTAACTCACTATTTAAATCAATAATAGCTCAAGGGCTATACGTTACCCAAATCCCACAAAACCAAAAACAGACATAAACCTACACAGCCTTCATGCCCTCACCGTTAACCGCTACTTCCCACCTTGTTCACGTGATACTGAAGCAGGCTTGAGCAACCAGGTACGGGCGATGCGGGTCAAAACACTCGCCCTCTCCCTAATTCTTGACTTCATACCCGATTTGCCCATTTTACGCACCATCTGTATATACAGCGGATCGGCTTTCGGTACCGTTTCAGTCTTTACAGACTTGATAGACACGACCACACGTTGCTGCACATAATGTATCAGGTGCTGATACCCCCTCATGCTGTGATACAGAATTTCCTTGAATCCGTTAAAGGGGTGATCCGCTTCCCTATCCCGGCTCCAGTCCAGCCAGGCATCTGCACGTGCGAGCGTACACTGTACCAGATTCATTTGCTGTTGCAGATCAAGCCCGTCGAACTCAACACCGAGCATAGCCTGTCTTGAGGTCACTACACGTCCCGGGAAGACATATTCACTATCGCCCATAAACAGTGAAACGCGAACCTCGCTGCCAATCGCAACCATATTCAATTCAGGCATTTCCAGCCCCAACCCGCCTTCAGAATAGTCATTCGCACGACAGATAATACGACGACCATTACCAAGTTTAATCATGGCTTTTTGGTTGCAGTCCACACGATGGTTGCTACGCACCTGCTTGGTTTCCGTCGCAACGGCAATGGTTGCGCCCAGGATGATCAGGTTATAAACCGTCCATGCCAGATTCAGCGCAACCGTGTCTGCCTCAAAGGCATTCCACCAGAACAATCGCACGATACCGATGAAAAAACCGATGACGTTAAGCACCAGCATGATCAGATAGGGCGCACCGATTTCCCAGTCCAAAAATTCCCTTTCGACCAACCCCCCCTTGGCGGTTACGTTGAACGCGCCAAATTTTGGGTTAAACAATGCAACCAGCGTGGGCCTGAAGATATACCATGCTAGCGTGGCTTCATACAATTCGGCCCAGAATGAGTGCCGATGCTCACCTTGCATCCGCGAGTTGGTCACGTTGGCATGCGCCAGATGAGGCAAAGCATAAGCAGCAATAGCAAAGGCGGATGCATGAATGATGCGCGCCTCGAAAAAAAGATAGGACAAGGGGGCCAGCAAAAACACCATCCGCGGCAGACCGTAGAAAAAATGCAGCATGGCATTGGAGTAGCATAAGCGCTGCATCAGACTGAGCCCCTTGCCGAACAACGGATTATCAGTCCGGAAAATCTGCGCCATGCCACGTGCCCAACGGATGCGCTGACCGACATGACTGGAAAGACTTTCGGTAGCCAGGCCGGCTGCCTGCGGCAGGGAGATGTAAGCGGTATTGTAGCCTCGCCGATGCATTTTAAGCGCCGTATGCGCATCTTCGGTCACCGTTTCAACTGCTACCCCACCGACTTCCAGCAAAATCGTGCGCCTGAGCACTGCACAGGAACCACAAAAAAAAGTGGCGTTCCACAGATCATTCCCATCCTGAATCAGCCCGTAAAAAAGCTCCCCCTCATTGGGCACTCGTCTGAACGTAGACAGATTGCGTTCGAACGGATCTGGTGATAAAAAATGGTGTGGCGTCTGTATCATGCCCAGCTTGGCATCGCGCAAAAACCAGCCTACCGTCATCTGCAGGAAAGAGCGTGCAGGAATATGATCGCAATCAAAAATTGCAACAAATTCCCCGCTAGTAACTTCCAGTGCCGCATTGATATTACCCGCCTTGGCATGGCGATTGTTATCACGCGTAATATATTTAACGCCGACACTCTCGGCGAACACTCTGAACTCATCCCGACGACCATCGTCCAGTATGCAGATATTAAGTTTATCGCGCGGCCAGTCGATTGCCATCGCGGCCAGCACCGTTGGCCTGACCACCTTGAGGGATTCATTGTAGGTCGGAATAAACAGGTCTACCGTCGGCCACAATGCGGTATCTTCATGCATCGGTTCTGGCTTGCGCTTGAGTGGCCAGATGGTCTGCGCATAGCCTAGCACCAGCACCATCCAGGCGTAGGCTTCGGCCATCAGCAAAATCAGTCCGAACATACCGTCCATCCAGCTGCCCCAGCTGAGCGTCTCGGTAAACCGCCAGAACAGATAACGACTGGAGGCATTAATTGAGAAAACGATCATGATGATCGTAAACATCGTGCCGGTGTAGCGACGTATGTAAAGACTGATCGAAAAAACTGCAATACCATACACATACTGACCCGCCAAACTCAGCGGCATGGTCATACTAAAAACGTAAAAGGCAAAAGCTATCGCCAGCGCAAAAGCACGCCAGTAACGATGCTCCCAACCTTGCCACTCGCGCAGGGCGATGGCTAAACGGTTGACTTGACCAAACTTGTAACGCTCATCGCGAAAACTGCTACGCCTGTCCTCTGCCAGATCATCAGCATCGATCACACCCGCCGCAGAATTATCCAGTTTATTCAATTGGGTATCCGCCGCAACAGCCAATCGGTCAACCGTTCAAGATCTTCAACCGCCTGACTGTGCGGGGCATAGGTACCGACTGTCTGCTGGAATGCCAGCGCTTCACTCAAGGCTTCATCACGATGTATCGTTGCCGGAGCCAGTCGTTCGCCCAACTGGTTTTGCATAACCGTTTGAATATCCCGATTAAGAGGATGTTCCGCATCGAACTGGTTCAGAACATAGTATGAACCCTTAAAATCCGGCCTGTCGGCACAATAATAATCAAGCAGTCCTTCTATTGAATTCAGGGTCGCATAGGAACCCGCATCCGGTATCATTACAACCAACACCAGATTTGCAATGGACAAGGCCTGCTGAACATAGACCGATGGGCCGGGCGGCGTATCGATGATCGTTAATCCGCCAGCCTCACCCCCTAGCACAGCCAGATTATCCCGCAACCAGTTTGGCGTTCTGGAAAGATGCGCCTCAAAGGTAATGCGTTCAACCTCGCTGGCACGGCCATAAGGAATAAAACTGACGCCATACGCACTGTCATATTCGGCATAGTACCAACTGGACTGCTGCAAAGTCTGATGAATATGCCCGTTTGCATCGCCGGGATCGGATCCCATATGCAAGCGCAGCGCATTTTGCGGATCCAGATCCAGCAACCTGACAATTTTGCCGCGGGCAGCCAGGCTACTCGCCAGGTTCACGGCAACAGTAGTCTTACCCACACCACCTTTGGGTGAAATTACGGCGATTACAGTCATTATTTATTCAAAAATCCAAACAGAGTTCGTAGCTCACGATCAGGCGGACTGCCATCTGGCTGAGCCTGGGGTTTTAGCAAACGGGAAAACACCGTATCAAGGGTATCATTTTCGGAACGTGGTGACTGCTGAAGCGCACTGGGCATGGGCTGCGAGGCAACTGAACTGGCAAACAGATTGCGCAAGGGCGACGCCCCCACCTCAGAGGCTGGCTGCGCTGAACTAACTACAGGACTTACTGACGATTTCTGGGCTTGCGGCGATGCCAAACCACCGAATAATGACTGAACCGGTGTCCTTGCAGCACTTACCTGAGAACTTGCCTGACTGGCAGGTGTATGTGCTTGTGACAAAAATCCGGGACTGGGTATCTGTGCAGCCTGCTCAGGTTTCACACCAGATGACCTGAGTCTGGGCGCTTCCACCCTCGCCCGCTCTATTGCATCGACTATTGGCCAATTTTGCTGCGCCCTTTCAACATCCTGATCCCGCTGGATTTCTTTATATTTCCCGGAATCCCCGCCGAACTTATTGAATAGGTTACGAATATCGACGCCAGCTTGCTTTTCCATATCAATTATTCCCGATGTATATTTGAATCCGTTTCAAACTGCCTTGCCGAATTTAAAAACAATCAACATCGTATCGACTTGCGCCGGCTCAAACTGGATCAATTGCAATTGAGAGCCTGCACCCATCGCAGCAAACCAGTGCGCATAAATGCCTTCCAGTATCGCGGGTGACCAAACCAGCGCCTGTTCTCCAAACGCACCTTGCAAGGGCATGGCACCGCCCTGGCGCCGGAGGGCGCTCCAGCGCCGGTCCCCGACTC
Organism: uncultured beta proteobacterium; assembly: GCA_963784505.1. Lineage (GTDB taxonomy): Bacteria > Pseudomonadota > Gammaproteobacteria > Burkholderiales > Gallionellaceae > Gallionella. Next base: position 13,549 of record CAWASY010000055.1, read on the forward strand.
CGTTGCCCACCCCGTCGCTGCACCCTGAGGTGGGCAGCAGCGAATGGGGCAAGGCGCTGGGTCAGCAGGTCATCCAGCTGGGCAAAGCGGGTCATGAGGTTGCGGAACTCCAGCTCAATCCGGCCGGACTGGGGCCACTGAAAGTCAAACTGAGCAGGCCGTTGGATGGCTGCTGTTTTGAGGAAAATTTCGGTCCGCCGTGATGAAAATGACAAACGCCCGAGGAGAGCCCGTGGAGGAAGAGCTGACAACCCAATAATGCCCGAATCTGGCTGAGCCAAAGACTAACAAAGGGTTGACGTTTGGCTGAGGAACGCTCAACTGATGACCCAACAACTGTTCCCTGA
>CAWASY010000056.1:0-98506 GCA_963784505.1 uncultured beta proteobacterium
TCATGACAGCAATAGCCTGCACCGATTTGCGCGAGAGTCTGACCCGGCTCGACGAACAGGTGCGCGCATGCCGTCGTATCCTGGGTCAAATCCTGCGTGGTGCGCAGGAGTACGGTGCGACAAACCTGCAAACTGCAGATCAATTCGTTATGGAGGTGCTCGATGAATGGCAACTGCTACGACCAACTGCACAGTACCAAATCAACCTGACCGGCCCCGCAGCGATTCTGAACGTGGAGGACCACGCTGCGCGCCGCACTGATCAATCCTGCTCAACAACGCTGCCGAGACACAGACCATCGAAATCAGTGCGCAACAGGAAAAATCAAATTTCATATACTGGCGATACGCGATTACGGCCAGGGATTATGAACAAAGTCGTGTTAAAGGCAGGTTCGGCCTTCTGTTTTGGTGGTAAAAAAGGCCGAACCTGCCTTTAACACGACTTCTTCACTTAATCCCTGGCCGTAATCGCGTATCGCCAGTATGAAATTTGATTTTTCCTGTTGCGCACTGATTTCGATGGTCTGTGTACTGGCGTCGGCAGCGTTGTTGAGCAGATTGATCAGTGCGGCGCGCAGCGTGACATCCACGTTCAGAATCGCTGCGGGGCCGGTCAGGTTGATTTGGTACTGTGCAGTTGGTCGTAGCAGTTGCCATTCATCGAGCACCTCCATAACGAATTGATCTGCAGTTTGCAGTTTTGTCGCACCGCTGTCCTGCGCACCACGCAGGATTTTGTCCAGGATACGACGGCATGCGCGCACCTGTTCGTCGAGCAGGGTCAGACTCTCGCGCAAATCGTGCGGGTTATTGCTGTCGTGCTGTAATTCCCCGATAACCACCGCCATCGTCGATAGCGGCGTACCGAGTTCATGGGCCGCACCCGTAGCCTGCGTGCCCAGGGCCACGATACGTTCGTTGCGTAATATTTCCTCGCGAACCTGTACCAGCAGCGCGTCACGGCTGCGAACTGCCTGTGCCATCCTGACCACGAAATACGCGACCACCACCGCGCTGATAACGAAGCCTAACCACATACCCAGTACATGCGTGCCGAAGGCATTGTCCATATCCTGATGATTGTGTGGCAAAGGAATGCGATAGACCATCAGCAGGCTATAGCAACATGTGGTGATCGCGGCCATCGCCCAGGTGTGGGCAGCGGGCAGTGTGGCGGCGGCGATGACCAGCGGCAACAGATAAAGTGAGACAAAGGGATTGGTTGAGCCGCCTGCATAATATAGCAGCAGGCTGAGCACCAATACGTCCACATTAAGCTGGATGAATAATTCGGTATTGGTTACGGGGCGTGGGCGGACAAGACGTAGCCAGGTGAGGAAGTTGATGGTAGCCAGTGCAGCAATACCGGTCAGCATCGGCAGCCATTGCAAATCCATTTCAAGCACTTTCCACACGGCAAGTAGCGTGAACAATTGTGCGCCGACGGCCAGACTGCGCAAATTGACCAGGCGGCGCAATTGCGCGTGACCGGGCGATGTGGAAAATGGGTTCATGGCATTATTGTAAACCGGCTGTCAAAATGGGTGGGTGCGGCATATTGTCGCAGGCATACGATGATTTATCACGGGTATAATTGGATTTTATAATTAGTAAGGAAATCAATCATGATCAAATTGGGCGTAATCCTGGTTGCAATGATATGGAGTGGCGCTGTAATGGCGTCTGATATTCAGGTGGAATCGGCATGGGCGCGTGCCACCGCACCGGGGCAGGAGGTTGCCATGGTGGATATGGTTGTGACCAGTGAAAAGCAGGCTGAACTGGTGGGTTTTTCCAGTGCCGCGTGCAGCAAGGCCGAAATGCACAGCATGACGCACGAAGCGGGCATGATGAAAATGCGCGAAGTGAAAACGATTGCGCTGCCGGCAGGCGAACAGGTCAGTCTTTCCGGGAAAGGCTATCACCTGATGCTGATTGGCTTGAAAGCACCGTTAAAAGCGGGCGATCGCCTGCCGTTGACATTGAATATCAAAACTGCTGCACAGAAGATCGTCAAGGTGGAGGTTGAAGCGTCGGTCAAGCCGCTCACTGAAGTGATGCCGATGGAACAGGGACATATGCATCACATGCATTGAGTCGTTCAGGCGTACAGACAGGGGCGGCCTGGGCCGCCCTTTTTTTCGGTGCGGCAATTTTGGTGTAAAATCTGCCGCAACCTGTCCGTTCCATTTATAAGGAAAACCCATGCCGTTAACCCAAGCTACTGCCCAGCTCAAAGCTGTTGTGCTTTCCGAAGCGTTGCCCTACATCCAGCGTTTTTTCGACAAGACCATTGTGATCAAATACGGCGGCAACGCGATGACCGATCCGGCCTTACAGGAAGGGTTCGCACGCGATGTGGTGCTGTTGAAACTGGTTGGCATGAATCCGGTAGTGGTGCATGGCGGCGGACCGCAGATTAATGATCTGCTCAAACGGGTCGGCAAACAGGGCGAATTCATCCAGGGCATGCGCGTGACCGATGTCGAAACCATGGATGTGGTCGAAATGGTGCTGGGTAAGGTAAATAAGGGTATCGTCAACCTGATCAATCGTCATGGCGGCAAGGCGGTCGGATTGACCGGGCAGGACGGCTCCTTCATCCGTGCAAAAAAAATGCTGCTGGCAAGCAATACCGAGCCTGGCCAGATGGTCGATATCGGTCTGGTTGGTGAAATCAGCAAGATTGACCCATCCATTATTTCCTTTCTGGACTCGGGCGATTTTATCCCGGTCATCGCGCCGATCGGCGTGGGACCTGATGGCGAAACACTGAATATCAATGCCGATGTGGTGGCAGGAAAACTGGCCGAAGTGCTCAACGCGGAAAAGCTGGTGTTGTTGACCAACACGCCTGGGGTGCTGGACAGCGAGGGCAAGCTGCTAACCGGCCTGACACCCATGCAGATTGATGCGATGGTGGCGGATGGTTCATTGTCTGGCGGCATGCTGCCCAAGATCAGTTCGGCACTCGATGCGGCGCGCAGCGGGGTGCGTTCGGTGCACATTATCGATGGGCGGGTGCAGCACGCGTTGCTGCTGGAAATTTTGACTGACGAAGGGGTGGGTACGCTCATCAAGAGCAAATAGGCCGTGACTTCGCCGTTGTGGATATTTGATCTGGACAATACCTTGCATGATGCAAATCCACACATCTTTCCGCATATCAATCAAAGCATGACGGCCTATTTGCAGGAATATCTGCAACTGGGCGAGTCCGAGGCCAATGCGCTCAGGCAGCATTACTGGCAGCGCTACGGTGCGACGCTCTCGGGAATGATGCGGCATCATGGTACCGATCCCGTGCATTTCCTGCACCACACCCACCAGTTTCCGGCGCTGGATAAGATGGTGACGCGACGGCCGCGCCTGCGTCATGTATTGCGTCATCTGCCCGGCAAAAAGGTGGTGTTTTCGAATGCACCTCAGCACTATGCGCATGCCGTGTTAAAGTTGCTGCGGGTGGACGATCTGTTCGATGAGGTTGTAGCCGTGGAACAAACCCGATACCAGCCGAAGCCGCATTTTGCAGGTTTTTGGCGCGTGATGCGACGGCACCGGGCAAGGGCCGTCCAATGCGTGATGGTCGAGGACAGTCTGGAAAATCTGCAGGCGGCAAAACGCCTGGGAATGCGCACGGTATGGGTCAATGCAGGGAACCGGTATCCTGTCTGTGTGGATATTAAAATTGCTGACATCATGCAGTTGCCGGGTGTGCTGCACAGGGTGTTAAATAATACAGGGGAATACCGATGATTTTGATTCTGAGCTCCAGGGCAAGTGAAAAACCGCAGGAATATCAGCAATTGCTGGCCTATTTGGCCGCTTTGCCGGGAATACAGACCCGGGTGCATGTCGAACACGGTGCAGACCAGGTGGTGACGGAAATCTATCTGATCGGTCATACCAAGCAGTTGGATATTGCGGATATGCAAAGTCTGCCCTGTGTCGAGCGGGTGGTGCGCGTATCCGAAGAATACCGCATTTTGGGTCGCCATAAGGATGAGCAGCGTCCGACCCATTTCGACTATAACGGTGTGCGTTTCGGGCAGGATACGTTACACGTGTTTGCCGGATTGTGTGCGGTGGATAATCGCGAACATGTCGAGATTATGCTGCGCGCGTTGCGTGATAATGGTCAGGTGTGCACCCGCATGGGCGCATACAAGCCGCGTACCAGCCCCTACGCGTTTCAGGGGCACGGAAAAGCATGCCTGCCTTATGTGTTCGAGCTGGCGGGAAAGTACGGCATCAAGGTGATGGCGATGGAAATTACCCACGAATCCCATCTGGATGAAATCAACGAGGCGCTGCATTTGACTGGGGATGCGACTGGCGTGATGCTGCAAATTGGTACCCGCAACACCCAGAATTTCGAGTTGCTTAAAATCGTCGGACGTCAAACCAAATTGCCGGTATTGCTCAAGCGCGGATTCGGCATCACGCTGGATGAATCGCTCAATGCAGCGGAATATCTGGCTTCCGAAGGTAACCGTAATGTGGTGTTCTGTTTGCGTGGCATGAAGACCAATATGGCTGATCCGCATCGCAATTTCGTTGATTTTGCCCATGTGCCGGTGGTCAAGCGTCTGACGCGCATGCCGGTATGCATTGATCCGTCGCATTCGGTAGGGAGTCGCGCAGCCTCGCCGGATGGCATTATGGATATGATGCATGTCACGGCTCAGGGCGTACTGTCGGGCGCAAATATGGTGCTGGTGGATTTTCATCCCGTGCCGCCCAAAGCGCTGGTGGACGGTCCGCAAGCCATGTTGCTGAATGAATTGCCCTACTTTTTGGAAGATGTGCAAATTGCCCGGGAGTCCTACCTTGCGCGCGTTGCGCTGCGGCAGCGGCAGAGCCCTGTCACCTGAAAAACCGTATATTTCGTTAATTTCTTGTATTGATGGGTGATTTGTAACTAATTGGTAACAATTTCGGCTAATTCGAGTAATTGTTGACTCTGTCTGGCTTGCGCAATATCATGCCTATCTGTAGGGCATTTTTTTGACTTAATGTTGTCATCCGGGAGATTGCAATCATGGTAGAAGAGGCAAAAAAGCCAGCCGTTAAAAAAGCGGCTGCAAGCAAGTCAACTGATACTGCCAAAGTGGCTGTGAAAAAAGTACCTGCTGCAAAGAAATCGACAGTAGAGGCGGCAGTATGGCCTTTTGCCGAGGCGACGACCGCACCAGCTGCAAAGAAGGCGGCGGCGAAACCGGCAGCGAAACCTGCAGCCAAGAAAACTGAGGCTAAACCCGCTGTTGTCGCACCTGTTGAAAAGAAGCCGGCTGCAAAAAAGGCTGCCGCCAAATCGATCAAGGCGCAGACTGTTGCTCAGCCATCTGCTCAGGAACGTTATCGCATGGTTGAGACTGCGGCCTACTATATTGCAGAGCGCTACGGCTTTCAGGGTTGTGCTACGGACCACTGGACTGAGGCCGAAGTCGAGATCGCAGTCAAGCTGGCTAGTTAATATTTTGGGTGTTGAAAATATCGGGGTCTGTCCCCGGTATTTCTGCGCCTGAAAAATGGCAACTCCCGCTCCTCAGAAAACCCTGATTATCTCCTTTGCTACACCGGATTGACCACGAACCCGTCTTTTACTGGCAGGTTGTGCGCTTGCCAGACGCCAGGGATGATCTTCCTTAATCTGTTACCTGTGTGCCGGATTTGAACTTTTTACAGATAGCATGTCATACGGGGCGGTGCATTCAGGTGATGCGCCGTTTATAGTCACCTATTGGAGAAGATTTTGAAAAAACTGTTGCTGGGGTCTGCAATATTCTTAATCATGTTGGGCGTTAATACCGTTTTGGCCTGTACTTTGAAGCCGAATACCAATTGCTATGATGCCGATCTTGTGGGCAAAAAAATGGATCAGCTGGATTTGCATGGCATTCTGCTGAGCACTGCAGATATGAGCCGTGCTGATCTGACGAAGACCAATCTGGTACGTGCGAATCTTAACGAAGCAAAGTTGATGGGTGCGAATATGACAGGCGCCGATGTCAGCTATGCGACGCTGTTTTTTGCCAATCTGGCCGGCGCCAATCTGACTGGCGCAAATTTTTCCCACGCAGGGCTCAAGGGCGTGAATTTCACCGAAGCCAATTTGACCGATGTCAATTTCAGTAACGCCAAGCTGGAAGAGGCAAGTTTCTCCAAAGCGGTTTTTTGCCGTACTACCATGCCCAATGGTATCGTCAACAGTGCCAACTGTCCGGTTGAAAAGCCGGTGTTAGCTGGCCAGAGTAATGATGCGCAAACCATCAATGGCTGCGTGATCGGGCCACGCAGCGTTTGTCTGAATGCGTCGCTGGCAGAGGCGAATCTGGGTGCGGCCAATTTGACAGGTGCGCAGTTGTATATGGCGAATCTGGCTCAGGCGAATCTTTTTCGTGCGAATCTGGGCAAAGCCAATTTGACTGAGTCCAATCTGGCGCGCGCCAATTTGACTCGCGCAAACCTGTCGCAGGCGAATTTGACCGATGCAAATCTAAACAAGGCGATATTGCGCGGCGCACAACTTGAACGTGCCAATTTGACGGGTGCGGTGTTGCTGAATGTTGATTTGACCGATGCGGATTTATCGGGGGCGAACATCGCCGATACTGTCCTGACTGGCGCGACGTTTTGCAATACTGTGATGCCGGATGGCAAGGTCAGCAATAGCAGTTGTACCGTGGCAATAAAGCCGGCTGTTGAGCCGGTTAAAGTTGAAGTTGCGCCTGTTGTACCGGGGGTTGAGGAAGTCCCTGCCAAAAGCCGAGTCAAATCCCGGGCTAAATAAATACGACCGCAGGTTTTCTGGAAAAGGGCACGTCAGCGTGCCCTTTTTGTTTTTCATCTTTTCAGTCATTGCGTGCGGGGCGTCGCTTAACATACACTGCTGCGAAATTTGTCAGGAGTGGGTATGTCATCACTGAGTCGCAACGATTATAGAACACTGGCGCTGTCCGCATTGGGAGGCGCATTGGAGTTTTATGACTTCATCATCTTCGTGTTCTTCGCGGTGGTGATTGGGCAATTATTTTTTCCACCTGATATGCCCGACTGGTTAAGACAGTTGCAAACTTTCGGCATTTTCGCGGCGGGCTATCTGGCGCGCCCAATTGGCGGCATCGTGATGGCCCACTTTGGCGATTTGCTGGGCAGAAAGCGTATGTTTATGCTGAGCATACTGCTGATGTCGCTGCCTACGCTTGCGATCGGTCTGTTACCTACCTACGCCGTAATCGGCATCTGGGCGCCGTTGCTGTTGCTTACCTTGCGCGTATTGCAGGGTGCGGCCATCGGGGGTGAAGTGCCGGGGGCGTGGGTGTTTGTCTCGGAACATGTGCACGCCCGGCATGCCGGTTTTGCCTGCGGCACACTGACGGCGGGGCTGACAGGGGGTATATTGCTGGGTTCTTTGGTGGCGACGACTGTTCATCAGTTATATTCACCGGCGCAGTTGCTAGCTGGCGGTTGGCGTGTACCTTTCATTATAGGCGGATTATTCGGCCTGCTGTCGGTGTGGTTGCGCCAGTGGTTGCAGGAAACACCGGTGTTCAGGGAAATGCAGTCGCGGCAGCAGTTAGCTGAGGAATTACCCCTGAAAACCGTGCTTCTCGCACACCGTCCAGCCGTATTGCTGACGATGGCGATGACCTGGCTGCTCTCGGCGGCAATCGTGGTCATGATACTGATGACGCCTATCCTGGTGCAAAAGTTGTATGGCATTCCACCTGCGGTGGCGTTGCAGGCCAACAGTATCGCTACGCTGTTTTTGAGTCTGGGCTGCATTGTGTTTGGTGCGCTGTCCGACCGTTTTGGTGCGGGGCGGGTGTTGATTGCCGGCAGCGTGATGCTGGGCTATACCTCGATGTTGTTTTATCGTCAGATGGCGGTCGTGCCGGAAAATATCAACGCCCTGTATGCACTCTGCGGATTCTGTGTCGGTGTGATCGGCGTAGTGCCCAGTGCGGCAGTGCGTGCCTTTCCATCTGCGGTGCGTTTTTCTGGATTGTCATTTTCCTATAATGTCGCCTATGCCGTGTTCGGTGGACTTACGCCGGTGATGGTGAGCCTTTTGTTGCCGATTGACCCGCTGGCTCCAGCCCATTACGTACTGGGCTTGAGTGGTGTTGGGGTTCTGATCGGGCTGTTTTTATGGCGTAGTGAGGAGCATGCCTTGATGAACTGATGGGGGTGTCGTGCATCATCATAACTTGCCAGCGCATGTCCGTATTCATTGCTTGATTATCCCTGCGGCAACGGTTCCGACCTGCACCGCCGTGATGCATCCGGCAATCTCGATATATCGCTTGATGACGGGTTCGTCCGCGCAACGAACCCGGTCGTGCAAGGATTTAAGGGCGAGCATCGCCACGACTGATATGGTATGGCTGTGATGATGGCGAGGGGGAATATAACGATTCTGACAGGAATTTTTGGCGATACGTTGGCGCGTGTTTTTATGAGACAATACGCAATTCGAGCGCCTGTGCGCTGTTGGCATGTTGTTACTATAATTTAGGGCGGAATGTGTTTTTAGATAAATTCAATCAATTGCTGGCAACTGATATGGCTGCCGTAGATCAGGTAATACGCAAGCGTCTGCATTCGGAAGTGGCGCTGGTCAATCAGGTCGGTGAGTATATAGTGGGTAGCGGTGGGAAAAGGTTGCGCCCGGCACTGGTGGTATTGTCCGCCCATGCTTTTGCCTACCAGGGCGCGCACCATCACGACCTTGCGGCGGTGGTTGAATTCATACACACGGCAACCTTGCTTCATGACGATGTGGTCGATGAATCAGGCTTGCGTCGCGGGCGTGAAACGGCGAATGCGCTGTTCGGCAATGCGGCCAGTGTGCTGGTTGGCGATTTTCTGTATTCGCGAGCCTTTCAGATGATGGTCGAAGTAGGACAGATGCGCGTGATGCAGACGCTGGCCGATGCGACCAACGTGATCGCCGAGGGTGAAGTATTGCAATTGCTCAATTGCAACGACGCGGACGTCGATGCTGACAACTATATGCGCGTGATTCATTACAAGACGGCAAAGTTATTCGAGGCTGCGATGCGCCTGGGAGCGATACTGGCTGGCGCATCCGATGCAGACGAAGCGGCTGCCGCAAAATACGGCATGCATCTGGGCACCGCTTTCCAGTTGATCGATGATGTGCTCGACTATTCTGCCAACGAGGCTGAAACGGGTAAACATCTGGGCGATGATCTGGCCGAAGGAAAACCGACGCTGCCATTAATTTATGCCATGCAGCACGGCACGCCCGAACAATCCTCCATAGTGCGCCGTGCAATTGAGCAGGGTGATGTGGGCTGCTTTGCCGAGGTACTGAAAATTATCCACGACACCGGCGCACTTGATTTTACCAGGCGACAGGCGTTGCATGAAGCGGAGTTGGCCTGTGCTGCCATTGACTGTTTGCCTGATTCAGGCTACAGGTCCTGTTTACTGGAATTGGCGCACTTCGCTGCTGCGCGGCAATACTGATTCATTCTGAATTTCCCTGATGTCTTTCGGGTAATATGGCGTGATACTCAAACAGGACTATAGAAACGGAGTTATTGTTCATGAGTCGTTTATTGTTTCTGTTTGCCATCATTGCAGTCGTTTATTTGCTGCTCAAGTCCTATCGCAAACAGCCACCGGACGTGGTGCAACAGCTCGCCGAGGATATGGTGCGTTGCGAGCACTGTGGGCTGCATCTGCCTGCCAATGAAAGTTTTCGTGAGGGCGAATTGCGGTTTTGCAGTTCCGCACATCGCGATGCGTACCTGAAATAGGTTGCACGCAAGATGAGCGTGCAATCCGATATTGAAGATGCCACACCGGCCGATTTCTGGCGATCACTGTATTATTTCAATCTCTATCGCCTGACACTGGCAGGCTTCATTCTTTTTATTGCACTGGTCTTCGATGCCGAATCGATGTTCGGCACGGTCAAGGGGCAGCTGTTTCTGATGACAGGTGGCTTGTATGCCGCTGCTGTCCTGCTGTCGTTTTTTTCGCTGGGGTTGCGTTGGGTGTCTTTTGCAGGGCAGTTGGCGATTCAGGTATGTACCGATGTAGTGGCACTGACCGTGCTGGCCCATGCCAGTGGCGGTATTCAAAGCAGCGTCGGCTTGTTGTTGATGGTGTCGCTGGCGGTGGCGGGGATTGTTAGTCGTGGCAAAATTACGCTGTTTTTTTCCGCACTGGCCAGCCTTGCTGCGCTGCTGGAGCATAGTTTGGCGGTGTTATATTACGATGCGCCAGTAACGCAATATATTCAGGTGGGTTTGCTGTGCGTGTCCTATTTTGCGGTGGCAGGATTGGCTCATCATCTGGCCCGGTATGCGCTGGCAAGCCAAAAACTGGCGCAGCGTCGTGGTCGCGATCTGATAGGGATGGCAGAAGCTAATCGTCTGGTCATGCGCGATATGCAGGATGGTGTACTGGTAGTTGATGAACATGATGCGATTGTTCAGATGAACCCCAGTGCGGCCCATTTGCTGCACAATACGGAAGCTGCCGGAAGTCCGCTTGCACAGTGTTTTCCGTTGTTGCATGCCCAGTATGAGCGATGGAAAAATCACGAGATGAGCGGTCGTAATACCTTGCTACTTGATGGGGGGTTACAGGCGCGCTTGCGTTTTGTCGGTGTGCAGCGCGAGACAGCGCAGGGTGCCGTGATTTTTCTGGAAGATATGCAGCATGTGCAGGCAGAAGCGCGGCAAATCAAGCTGGCAGCGCTCGGACGATTGACTGCGAATCTGGCTCATGAGGTCAGAAATCCCTTGTCGGCCATCAGTTATGCGACTGAATTATTGCAAGAAGAGAGCGGCGATATTCAGCAGGTGCGATTGCTGCAACTGATCCGGGAAAATACCGGGCGTATCAATCGGATTGTCGAGGATGTTATGCAACTTAACCGGCGTGATCGCGCCCGTCCCGAGACATTTGATCTGTCTGCGTTGTTGCCCGTATTGGTCGAGGAGTTTGTGCAGGCCGAACGGGTCGAATCCGGCGTGTTGAGTTTATCTTCTGATCCCGAGTTGCTGATTACTTTCGACAAGGGACACCTGCGTCAGGTATTGTGGAATTTGTGGCGCAATGCCTTGCATTACGGACAGCATCTGTCCGGCAGTCTGGCGGTGCAGACAGGGGTGACGCGGGATCGCGTGATACTGGATGTGCAGGATGATGGCCCTGGCATTTCAGTGGAAAATCGTTCCAGATTATTCGAGCCTTTTTTTACCACGGCAGAGCAGGGTACGGGGTTGGGTTTGTACATTGCGCGGGAATTGTGTGAGGCCAACGGTGCCTGGCTGGAATACCACAATACGGAAAGCGGCGGGGGCGAAGGTAAGTCGGGTGCCTGCTTCCGCATCACATTCGGGGAGCGGCGATTGGGGAAGCGGCCAGTATATGAAGATTATGTCTGATAAATCAAAAAATAGTATGCAAGCCGATAAGCGGAGTAATCGTGTGTTGCTGGTGGATGATGAGCCGGATATCCTGGAGTTGCTGGAGATGACGCTGCTTAAAATGGGCCTGCAGGTGGACAAGGCGTCCAGTGTGCGTGAGGCGTTGGAAAAACTTGCCGATGGAGATTATGATTTATGTCTGACCGATATGCGCATGCCGGATGGGGATGGTCTGGAGGTGGTGAAGTACATTACCCGGCGTAATCTGGATGTGCCCGTCGCGGTGATCACCGCGCATGGCAATATGGAAAATGCCGTCGCCGTATTGAAGGCAGGGGCTTTCGATTATCTGTCCAAACCACTTTCGCTGGAGCAACTGCGCACGCTGGTCAAGTCCGCATTGAGTCTGCCGCAGCCAGGTCCGGCAAGGGATCGATTGTTGCTGGGCAATGCCCCTGCGATGCAGCGCGTGCGTGATCTGATTGAAAAGGTGGCGCGTAGCCAGGCGCCGGTGCATATCAGTGGTGAGTCAGGCAGTGGCAAAGAGTTGGCAGCAAGGCTGATTGTGCAAAGCGGTGCACGCTGCGATGGGCCGGTGATCTCGGTTAATTGCGGTGCGATTCCGGAAAATCTGATGGAAAGCGAGTTTTTTGGCTACAAGAAAGGCGCTTTTACCGGCGCTGACAAGGATCGGGATGGGTTTTTTCAGGCCGCCAACGAAGGAACGCTGTTTCTCGATGAGGTGGCTGATTTGCCTTTGCACATGCAGGTTAAATTGCTACGGGTAATCCAGGAAAAAAAAGTGCGCAAGGTGGGTGCCACCAGTGAGGAGGCGGTGGATGTGCGCATTATCAGCGCAACCCATAACGATCTGGCGGAGCGGGTAAGAGTCGGGCAATTTCGTCAGGATCTGTATTATCGGCTGAATGTGATACCCATACAGATGCCGCCCTTGCGTGAATTGCGGGAGGATATTGCGCAAATTGCCCGGCAGACATTAAGCAGGTTGCGCGGTGATACGACTGCAAATTTTTCAGAAGGCGCGCTTCGTGCGTTGCAGGCCTATAATTTTCCAGGAAATGTTCGCGAACTTGAAAATGTTATCGAGCGTGCTCTGGCGCTGTGTTCGGATGGATTGATCACGGAATCGGATTTGCATCTGGAGCCTGTCAGGCGTAATGCAGCTGAAGTGGGCGAGGTCAGCGATAAATATCCGCTGCCCGATTATCTGGACAAGGTTGAGAAGGAGGCGTTGCTTGAGGCCTTGCAACAGACAAGCTTTAACCGGACAGCGGCGGCCAAGCTGCTGGGGCTGACCTTTCGTACCATGCGTTATCGCATGGACAGGCTGGGGATTAAGAGTCCGGCAGGGAGCGACGATGCGGATTGATGACGATGGTTGGTTGGCGGGCTGCGGACATCTTCCTTCGCCCAATTTCGACGTGCGTGAAGCGGACAGTATCGATTTGCTGGTGATCCACAATATCAGCCTGCCGCCGGGCGAATTCGGCGGGGATGGCGTGCCGCGCCTGTTCACCAATACGCTGGACCGCAGCGCTCATCCGTATTACCGGACGATCCCCGAGGGGCGGGTGTCCTCGCATTTTTTTATACGCCGCGACGGGCAGCTGATCCAGTTCGTGTCGGTTTTACAGCGCGCTTGGCATGCCGGGGTATCCACCTGGCAGCATCGATCACGCTGCAATGATTTTTCCATCGGCATCGAACTCGAAGGCAGCGATTTCGTGCCTTTTACGACTGAACAGTATGACACTTTGAACAAATTGACTCATGTTTTACGCGCAAGATTTCCGATGCGGGGTATTGCGGGTCACAGCGATATTGCGCCTGGTCGCAAGACCGACCCAGGTCCTTGTTTTGATTGGCTTCGCTATTTAAGCAATTTATCTGCTTGCCAATAAGTCCGTTTCTAAAATTCAGATAGTGGATTTTCCCTGTTATTTTTTTACTTGCAAAAAAAATTCAAGACACTACAATTAGCGTCATCCGCTAATAATAATACTAGATATAGTGGTTTTAAGAATTTTCAGACGAGTCAATAAAAGGACATGCCCATGCCAAACGCAGCTAGTAATAGCGCTTCAACTTCCAGTGTGCTAACCGATGCAGCTTCCCAGTACGATAAATACAGGGTCGTTCGACGCAATGGTTCGGTGGTGTTATTCGAACCTGCCAAAATTTCTGTTGCGCTGACCAAGGCATTTATCGCGGTAAGCGGTGGGCAGGGCGCAGCATCTGCGCGGGTGCGTGAAATGGTTGAGCAACTCACTAGCGGGGTTGTTGCGGCGCTGATGCGCCGTCAGCCGCATGGCGGCACGTTGCATATCGAGGATATACAGGATCAGGTCGAACTGGGTCTGATGCGTTCGGGCGAACATGATGTGGCGCGCGCTTATGTGCTGTATCGCGAAGAGCACGCGCGCTCGCGCGCTCAGAGCGGCGCTCATGAACAGGTTGCGGTCATCAATGTCACCGGCAGCGATGGTGCCGTGCATCCGCTGGATTTGGACAGGCTTACCGCGCTGGTGGAATCGGCCTGCGAGGGTCTGGGTGATGTGGTCAACGCCGAGTTGGTGATACAAAGTGCGCTGAAGGATATGTATGACGGTGTGCCTCAGCATGAAGTGCACAAATGCCTGATACTATCGGCACGCGCACTGATCGAAATGGAGCCAGCCTACAATTTTGTGACAGCGCGGCTATTGCTGAACAATATTTGCAGCGAAGTATTGGGTGAAGATGTGGTTCCCGCTGAGATGTCTACGCGCTATGCGGAGTATTTTCCAAAATTCATCAAGCGCGGCATTGAGGCCGAGTTGCTTGATGAGCGTTTGGGTGAGTTCGATCTGCCGCGTTTGGCTGCAGAGCTCGATTACTCGCGCGACCTGAAATTCGGTTATTTGGGTCTGCAAACGTTGTATGACCGTTACTTCCTGCATATCAGGGGTACGCGCATCGAAGCGCCGCAGGTGTTCTTCATGCGTGTGGCGATGGGATTGGCATTAAGTGAAATCGACCGTGAGACGCGCGCGATCGAATTTTATCGCCTGCTGTCCAGTTTTGATTTCATGTGTTCCACACCGACCCTGTTCAATTCGGGTTCGCGTCGCTCGCAGTTGTCATCCTGTTATCTGACCACGGTGGATGACAATCTGGAAGGTATCTACGACGCGATCAAGGAAAACGCGCTACTGGCCAAGTTTGCTGGCGGTTTGGGTAACGACTGGACACCGGTGCGCGCCCTCGGTGCGCATATCAAGGGCACCAATGGCGAATCGCAGGGCGTGGTGCCGTTCTTGAAGGTGGTGAATGACACGGCGGTTGCGGTCAATCAGGGTGGCAAGCGTAAGGGTGCGGTGTGCGCCTATCTGGAAACCTGGCATCTGGATATTGAAGAATTTCTCGATCTTCGCAAGAATACCGGCGATGATAGACGCCGCACGCATGACATGAATACCTCCAACTGGATACCGGATCTGTTCATGAAGCGTGTCATGGAAGGCGGTAACTGGACGCTGTTTTCGCCGTCGGATGTGAGTGATTTGCATGATCTGTTCGGCAATGATTTCGAGATTGCCTATACCGCTTATGAAGTCCGCGCGGCGAGTGGACAGATCAGTTTGTTCAAGACGATTCCGGCAGCCGGACTGTGGCGCAAGATGCTGACCATGTTGTTCGAAACCGGACATCCCTGGATTACTTTCAAGGACCCTTGCAATATCCGTTCGCCGCAGCAGCATGTGGGGGTGGTGCATAGTTCCAATTTGTGTACCGAAATTACCTTGAACACCAATGCAGATGAAATTGCCGTGTGTAATCTGGGTTCGGTCAATTTGCCCGCGCATCTGTATCCTGTAGGGCACGAGTTGGCAGGCGAGTTTGATCACGCCCATCTGCGCCGTACCATCAATACCGCGATGCGTATGCTCGACAATGTAATCGACATCAACTATTACGCGGTGGCCAAGGCGCGCAATGCCAATTTGAAGCACCGTCCGGTTGGACTTGGCATCATGGGTTTCCAGGATTGTCTACATACCTTGCGGTTGCCTTATTCGTCAAACGAGGCGGTCGAGTTCGCCGACCGTTCCATGGAGGCGGTGTGTTATTACGCTTATTGGGCATCCACGGAGCTGAGTGAGGAGCGCGGTCGTTATGCGAGCTATCGAGGCAGTTTGTGGGATAAGGGTATTTTGCCGCAGGATACGCTGGATTTGCTGCGTGAAGAGCGCGGCGGCTATGTGGAAGTGGATACCTCGGTCAGTATGGACTGGGATGCGCTTCGCGCCCGAATTCGTCAGTACGGCATGCGCAATTCCAATTGCGTGGCGATTGCACCGACTGCGACTATTTCCAATATTATCGGCGTGTCAGCCTGTATCGAGCCCACCTACCAGAATATTTTCGTAAAATCGAATCTGTCCGGCGAATTTACCGTGATCAACGATTATCTGGTCGCTGACCTGAAAAAACTGGGGTTGTGGGACGAAGTGATGATCTCGGATCTGAAGTATTTTGATGGATCTTTGGCGAAGATTGACCGCGTACCGGCCGATTTGCGTAGCTTGTATGCCACGGCATTCGAGGTAGAACCGAGTTGGTTGATCGAAGCGGCTTCGCGTCGCCAGAAGTGGATCGATCAGGCGCAGTCGCTGAATATCTATATGGCGGGTGTATCGGGCCGCAAACTGGATGACACCTATAAACTGGCCTGGGTGCGTGGTTTGAAGACGACTTATTATCTGCGTACCTTGGGTGCAACGTCAGCCGAGAAATCGACAGGGCGCGCAGGTGCACTAAATGCGGTTGCCGTCTCGGCGGATGCAGCTCCAGTCGAGTCGCAGTTCTGCTCGATTGACAATCCGGAATGTGAGGCTTGTCAATAAAAATAGATAGTAGGAAGTGGGGAGTGGGGCGGGTTCCCACTTTCCATTTTCCATTTTCTACTCCCTACTTTAAGGAAACAATATGCTGTTATTTGATGAAGAAATTGGAAGCACAAGCAAACCCGTGAGCAAGCCCCCTGTGGATGCATCCGCACAGACCGCTGGCCGCATCCGTGTGGAAGACAAGCGCATCATCAACTGCAAGGCGGACGTAAACCAGCTGGTACCCTTCAAATACAAGTGGGCGTGGGAAAAATACCTGGCCGCCTGTGCGAATCACTGGATGCCGCAGGAAGTGAATATGACGGCGGACATCGCGTTGTGGAAGAGCGACAAGTTAAGTGATGACGAGCGCCGCCTGATCAAGCGTAATCTGGGATTTTTCACGACTGCCGACAGTCTGGCCGCCAACAACATCGTGCTGGGTTCGTACCGTCATATCACCAATCCGGAATGCCGCCAGTTCCTGTTGCGTCAGGCCTTTGAGGAGGCAATTCACACCCAT
The DNA here is from genome assembly GCA_963784505.1 of uncultured beta proteobacterium. Classification (GTDB taxonomy): domain Bacteria; phylum Pseudomonadota; class Gammaproteobacteria; order Burkholderiales; family Gallionellaceae; genus Gallionella. The sequence continues at coordinate 16,830 of CAWASY010000056.1, forward strand.
GCCTACCAGTACATCGTGGAGAGCCTGGGGCTGGATGAGGGCGAGATTTTCAACATGTATCACGAAGTGCCCAGCATCCGTAACAAGGATGAATTCCTGTTGCCGTACATCGACGTGCTGACTAATCCTGAATTCAAGACAGGTACGCCCGAAACGGATCAGGCCTTGCTGCGCAGCCTGATCGTGTTCGCCTGCATCATGGAGGGCTTGTTCTTTTACGTCGGTTTCGTGCAGATTCTGGCTTTGGGACGTCAGAACAAGATGACTGGTGCTGCCGAGCAATACCAGTACATTTTGCGCGATGAATCGATGCACCTGAATTTCGGCGTGGATCTGATCAACCAGATCAAGATGGAAAATCCGCACCTGTGGACGGCGGCATTCAAGGAGGAAGTTCGCGGTTTGATGCAAAAAGGCGTGGAACTGGAATACGCCTATGCCGAGGACACCATGCCACGCGGTATTCTGGGGCTCAATGCCACGATGTTCAAGGAATATCTGCGCTTCATCGCCAACCGTCGCTGTCAGCAAATCGGTGTGGAAATCCTGTATCAGGGCGCCTCCAATCCGTTTCCGTGGATGTCGGAAATGATAGATTTGAAGAAGGAAAAGAATTTCTTCGAGACGCGTGTGACCGAATACCAGACCGGCGGGTCGCTTAGCTGGGATTGATATGGCGTGAATTTAATGATGGCGAATTCGCCACAATTAAATCATACTGATCCGCATATAACTGCAGAATCAGCGTCGATGAATATCATACGTTTTTTGCCTAATCAGTCCCTGCGTCTGTGTGCGATTTTACTGCCCTGGTTTTTAGTCGCCTGCAGCACGTTGCCGCCGATTCAGTACAAGGAGGTGGTTGAACCCAGCGCCGTTTATGTCGCGCCCATCGTCTCTGATCGGCCCATCGTTGCGCTAGCGCTGGGTAGTGGCGGTGATCGCGGATTTGCACAGATCGGCGTGATCAAGGTTTTGGAGGCCAACCACATCAAGGTGGATATGGTGCTGGGCACGAGCGCGGGCAGTGTGGTGGGAGCGTTATATGCGGGGGGGTATGACGGTGTTGCGCTCGAAAAACTGGCACTGGATATGGATCGGGATAAACTGAAAGACTTCGTTTTTTCAAAACGAGGCTATGTCAAAGGCGAGCAGTTACAGGATTTTATCAACCGTGCATTGAATAATCGCTCTATCGAGCAGCTTGAAAAACCCTTTGTGGCGGTTGCTACACAGCTAGGCAGTGGCCGGACGGTCGCGTTCAATCGCGGCAATACCGGTAAGGCGGTGCGCGCCTCCAGCAGCATTCCCGGTGTGTTTCAACCTGTCATGATATCAGGTGAGGAATATGTGGACGGCGATTTGAAAAAGCCGATACCGGTCACACTGGCGCGGGAAATGGGGGCTGACTTCATCATCGCCGTGGATATTTCCCAGCAAGCCAAAGATCATCCACCGCTGGGCGACATCATCGAAATACTCAAGCAAAGTCTGCGCATCATGCGCCAGTCCATTTTGTCGCGTGAACTTGAATTTGCGCAAGTGATTATCAGCCCGCAAATTGGCATTACACCCGAGATCGATGCGGCCAGCAAGTTGCATTTGATCAGTCTGGGAGAGGCGGCTGCAAATAAAGCCATGCCGTTGATACGCGAATGGCTGCAGAAAATTGCCGCCGAAAAATCACTGGAACATGTCGCACCAGAGCCTTGATATGTATTCTGTAGCCTTCCCCTATCGTGCCGATACATCGTGCTTTTATGCCGCGATTGCTGATATGCCCTGTGCTGTCTGGCTGGATAGTGGGTTGATGGCGCGCTTCGATATTTTAACTGCCGCACCTCACCATACGATTGCTCAGACATCCGGTGACCCTTTTTCGGTTTTACGTGGCGCACTGGGTGAGCCTGTTTCAGCGGTTGCCGATGTGCCGTTTGCCGGGGGGGCGCTCGGTTACTGGAGCTACGATCTGACGAGTGCGATGCGGCCTTGCCTTGCGCAGGATAAGGAGTCGCTGCCCGAGATGTTTATCGGTATTTACGACTGGGCACTGGTGATTGATCATCAGCTAAAAACGGCGCGTCTGGTGTCGCATCAACGCTATGCAGAAACGGCAGCATTGTTGGCCGGCATTTCGCAGCGACTGCAAATGCCCGTGACGATGCCTGTTGATACCTTCAGGGTGCACGGAGATATTGCGAGCAATTTCGACTTTGACTCTTATGCGCGGGCGTTCGCAGCCGTACAGGGGTATTTGTATTCGGGAGACTGTTATCAGGTCAATCTCGCACAGCGTTTTTCGGTCAGCGCCACAGGGGATGCTTTGGGAGCCTACTTGAAACTGCGGCAACTGAGTCCTGCGCCCTATTCAGCCTTTCTGAATTTTCCGAACCTGCAGATATTGTGTGCATCGCCGGAGCGCTTCATCAGTGTGCGCGATGGATTGGTGCAAACAAAACCCATCAAGGGTACGCGTCCGCGCGATCGTGATCCTGCGCGCGATGCGCAACTGGCCGAGGCGTTAAGGCATCATCCCAAGGATCGGGCGGAAAACCTGATGATCGTGGATTTGTTGCGCAACGATCTTTCCAGAAACTGCCAGGCAGTGTGTGTGCCAGGACTGTTCGAAGTTGAGAGTTTTTCCAATGTGCATCATCTGGTCAGCAGGATCGAGGGCAGATTGATAAGTGGTCGCGATGCGCTGGATGTGTTGAGCGACTGTTTTCCCGGCGGTTCGATCACCGGTGCGCCGAAACTGCGTGCGATGCAGATCATCGAACAACTTGAGCCTGATCGTCGCGGCGTGTACTGCGGGACGATCGGTTACGTCGGATTTGACGGCAACATGGACAGCAATATCGTGATTCGTACGCTGGTTTACCGTCACGGCGAAATAAGCTGTCATGCCGGCGGTGGACTGGTCGCCGATTCGCGGTGTGAAGCGGAGTATCAGGAGACGCTGGACAAGGCTTCCGCGTTACTCGCGTTGCTGCGTTTATATGGTGCTCGTTGAGTCAAATAGCCAGTAGCGGTTCTTGCCGGATTGTTTTGCCTGATACATGGCATGGTCCGCGTGGCGCATCAGCTGGTCGGCATCGGCCCCGTCCTGCGGATAGAGTGTCACGCCGATGCTGGCTGAAACATGCAAGACCGCTTCGCCTACGATGACTGCATCGGACGCTGCTATCAACAGGCGTTCTAGCACCAGCTCGTAATCTTGCGGTTGTTCCAGATCAACCAGTACGGCGACGAACTCATCGCCGCCGATGCGCGCAAGCGTGTCGCCTTCGCGCAGTGCAGTCTTCATGCGCTGTGAAACAGTGATCAGCAGCTCATCGCCGACTTCGTGGCCGTGGGTGTCGTTTACCGCCTTGAAACCATCCAGATCAATGAATAGCACTGCCATCGCGTGGTTGCGGCGCAGACTATGGATCATGGCCTGCTCCATGCGGTCGGCCAGTAATACGCGGTTGGGTAATCCGGTTAACGCATCGTAATGGGCGATGCGCTCCAGTTGTTGCTGGTGTTGCTTGATCGGTGTGATGTCGTTGAACAGCGCGACATAGTTTTGCGTCCTGCCGTCAGTGTCCTTCACGGCGCTGATTGTGATCATCTCGGCATAGACTTCACCGCTCTTGCGCCGATTCCAGATTTCGCCATACCAGTGACCTTGTTCGGTGAGTTGATGCCACATCGTTGCATAGTATTCTGTGTTTTGTCGACCGGACTTGAGGATGCGAGGGTTTTTACCCACGGCCTCGTCGCGACTGTAGCCTGTGATCTGGCTAAAGGCATCATTGGTGTCGATGATGGTGCCTTGGGCATCGGTAATGGTGATCCCTTCGCGCGCATGAGTGAATACGCTTGCGGCCAGCCGTAGTTGATCCTGGACGCGTAGGTGTTCGGCGATGTCGCGCTCTATGGCCTCTGCCATGCTGTTGAATTGTTCGCCCAGTTTGGATAATTCATTTTTGGCATGAATCGTGCAGCGGGCCGTGTAATTTCCCTGAGCGATTTTATCCGCCTGACGGTTGAGTTCGACTAGCGGATTGAGCACGGCGCGGCGACTGTAGAGGATGAATAGCGTCACGCCAATCAGGGCGATGATGACCGTAATCACTAACATAATGATAGTTTTGTGTAATTTTGATTGCGATGCGTTCAGGTTGACTTTGTCACCTTTGAACGTAGTGTCCAGCAGGTTCTGGATGGGCGACATTATTTCGGCTTTTTCGTCGATATAGTTTTTTCCGTAAAGCAGTGAGCTGGCATAGTTGCGATCAACTGGCCCTTGCTGCGTGAATGTGCCGTGACCGTCGTCATATAGCCCATTCATGGCGGAAAACGCCTGCTTTTCAATCCTGATCAAATGATCGAAATGAGTGTGCGCATCTTTTAATATTTTGAGTTCCTGTTCGGTAAATCCGGCACGCCGCATTAATTCCTGTATGGAAACTGTCTCACCCAGTTCGGCGGGTGGCGCCTTGCCTATACCGGCAAGATACCAATAGGTTGGACTATCGATTTTTGGTCGGGGCTTGCGGCCATCCCGGATATTGAGAATTTCGAAATAATGCTGTTGATACCCCGGATCGCCGGTCGCGACATAACTGCGTGCCATCAGGGTCAGATCTTCTGCATTTTGTACCAGTGCGTACATCAGTTCGCGTGAATGCAGTCGATGCTGTTCATTTTTGATGATTTCATCCTGAATATCGAATGAGTGCATAATCAACACGCCCATTGCGCACAGTAGCGCGACAGCAATGGTGACCAACATTCTGCTGAGGGTAAGAATGCTCATGGAAATCCTGCTTTTTGCTCGTGTCGATGATCAATGGCAGAATTGTATGCCTGATACAGGCTAATTTGCACAATATGATGTCGATTAATGTATTTTATAAACAGGGTGTACTGTTTGTGGGTGTGGGGGCGTGCAAAGTGGCGTTAAGTGGTGATAGCGGGCGAAATAGCTATACCGCTTACGCGCCCACAATTTCGCACCCTTATTGCCGCTATAGCGGTTTAGCAGGGTGGTGAGTTCACTGCCTGGGCGTGGCAGGTCGCACCCCACTCCCTGCCCATGTTAGTCTGCGCTTTGTACCCTGAATATGCGGATGACTTCGGGGATGATGCGTAAGCTGCGCAAAATGCTGGCAAGATGCTGACGGTTGGTGACATCCAGTGTGAAGTGCAGGGCAGTGTATTCGCCTTCGTTGGCAAAACTGATGTTTTCGATGTTCGATTCTGCGTCCGAAATGGCTGCGGCAATTTTGGCCAGCACACCGCGCTGGTTGGCAACCAGCAGCTTGAGGTTGACCGCAAAGCTGCGGGTGATGTTCTTGTCCCACATGACATCGAGCCATTGGCCGCTATGGCCCTTGCGCAGCAACGGGCAGTCGTGGGTATGTACCACCAGACCTTGCCCGCTCTTGATCACACCGATGATGGGGTCCCCCGGGATAGGGTGGCAACAGGTGGCAAACTGTACGGCCATGCCTTCCGTACCCTGAATGGTGATAATCGGATTGGTGGTGAGTTCATTTGACGTTGTATCGCCTGTGCACGCTAGTTGACGGGCCACCACCATATTGAGGCGACGCCCCAGTCCGATGTCTGCAAGAATTTCCTGGCGGGTTTTGACGCCTGTATCCCTGAGCAGTTTGTCCCAGCAGGCATCGGATACTTCGGCCGGTTTGAGGTTCAGCGCATGCAGCGCCTGACCCAGCAGACGCTCACCCAGTTGCGCCGATTCATTCGATTGCATGGTTTTGAGAAAATGGCGAATATGGCTGCGTGCCTTGTTGGTGGTGACATAGGATAGCCAGGCAGGATTGGGTTTTGCATGCGAGGCCGTGATGATCTCGACCCGGTCGCCATTTTTCAGTTCGCTGCGTAGCGGCACCAGTTCGTGGTTGATCTTGACTGCGATGCAACGATCCCCAATGTCGGTATGCACACTGTAGGCAAAATCGACTGCCGTCGCACCGCGCGGTAAGGAGAGAATTTTTCCCTTGGGGGTAAAAACGTAAACGGCATCGGGAAACAGATCGACTTTCAGGTGTTCCATGAATTCAGCTGAACTGCTGCTGTCGTTGAGGCTTTCCAGTAGCTCCTGCAGCCACTGGTGAGTTTTCTTGTGCAATTCGTTGATGGTGCTATGACCAGTTTTGTACAGCCAGTGCGAAGCGACGCCCGCATCGGCAATCCGGTGCATTTCGGTTGTCCGTATCTGCACTTCGATCGGTGTGCCGAACGGACCGAACAGCGTGCTGTGCAGTGACTGGTAGCCATTGGATTTCGGTATGGCGATGTAGTCCTTGAATTTTCCCGGAATCGGCTTATACAGCGCATGCAGCAGACCCAGTGTGACATAGCAGGAAGCGACATCCTTCACCAGTACGCGGAAGCCGTAGATGTCCAGTACTTCCGAAAAAGCCAGCGACTTTATCTGCATTTTCTTGTAAATGCTGTAGATGTTTTTTTCGCGACCGGTGACTTCGGCTTTGATATGGTTTTTTTCGAGCTGCTGTCGAATCGATTCCAGAATTTTTCCGACCACTTCACGGCGATTGCCTCGGGCGACCTTGATTGCTTTGGCCAGCACAGTATAGCGATTAGGATGCAGATGCTTGAAGCTCAAATCCTGCAATTCCTGATAGATTTCATTCAGGCCCAGGCGATTGGCGATCGGTGCGTAGATTTCCATGGTCTCGCGTGCGATGCGTTCGGCCTTGTCCGGCCGCATCGCACCCAGGGTGCGCATATTGTGCAGGCGATCGGCAAGCTTGATCAGGATGACGCGTACATCGCGCGCCATGGCCAGCAGCATTTTCCGGAAGTTCTCCGCCTGAGCGTCTTCGCGGGTTTCGAAATGAATGCGTTCGAGTTTGCTCAAGCCCGTCACCAGTTCGGCGACGGGCTGGCCGAATTTCGCCGCAATCTCCTCTGAAGTGATTTCGGTGTCTTCGACGACATCGTGTAGCAGGGCTGCGATGATGGACTGCGTATCCAGGTGCAGGGGCGTGAGTATGCGCGCCACGGCAATCGGATGCGTGACATAGGGGTCGCCGGAATGGCGGGTCTGACCCTGATGGGCGATGCGGGAGAACTCGACTGCCTCGCGGATATGCTCGACATCCCGCGGTTTCAGGTAGTTGGAAACCTCATCAATCAGCAGTTCAGCTTCGGCCATTTGCCTTGCCCGTCTAAAGGGTGTCGGGCGTTACTCAGGCCTGACCGCGGTTAAGTATTTCAATACCGACCTTGCCACGGCTGATTTCGCGCAGTGCAACGACCGTTGGCTTGTCACGGCTCTCGGGTACCAGCTGTGATGCGCCGTTGGCAATCTGACGTGCGCGGTAGGCTGCTGCCAGGGTCATTTCAAAGCGATTAGGGATATGAGCCAAACATTCTTCTACGGTAATACGTGCCATGATTTACTCCGGATTTTATAATAATTGGTTAATTAGGTCTTGATGGCGAGTCAGTTGCTTGCTGCCGCGCAGTCTGGCGGCCAGCACAATCGCATTGAATTCGCGCAGGGCGCTATTCAAATCGTCGTTGATGATAACATAATCGAATTCGGCTACATGCGCGACATCTTCACGGGCGGTGTTCATTCGCATGGCGATGATGTCGTCCGGATCCTTGCCGCGTCCCTTCAGGCGTTGTGCCAGCGTCTCAATCGAAGGCGGCAGGATGAAAATGCTGATGCAATCGGGAAACTGGCGTCTGACCTGTGCGGCGCCCTGCCAGTCGATTTCCAGTAAAATATCGCGATCCCGCGCATTCTCCTGGCTGATCCATTTTTGCGAGGTGCCGTAAAAGTTGCCGTACACCTCGGCGCTTTCCAGAAATTCCCCGCGCCCTGCCATTTGTGCAAAATTATCCTTGTTTACAAAATGATAGGCTATCCCGTTCTGCTCGCCTTCACGTGGCGCGCGAGTGGTGTAGGAGACGGACAAGTCGATCTGCGGGTTGGTGGCAAGCAGCGCATGCACCAGGCTGGTTTTACCCGCCCCTGAAGGGGCGCTGATAACGAATAAACTTCCTGACATGATTTTCCTTACTCCAGATTTTGTATTTGTTCTCTCATTTGTTCGATGAGGATCTTCATTTCCATTGCGCTGCGGGATACTTCGGCATCCACTGATTTTGAACCGAGCGTGTTGGCTTCCCGGTTCAGTTCCTGCATTAAAAAGTCCAGGCGTTTGCCCACTGCGCCGCCTTGTTTGAGGATGCGGCGCATTTCCGTCAAATGACTGTCCAGTCTTGACAGTTCTTCATCGACATCGATCTTGCTGGCGAATAGCGTGATTTCCTGACGGATGCGCTCGTCATCGGTTGTTTGCAGTGCCTCATGAAGTCGGTTGATGAGTCTGGCTTCGTAAGCGGCTATGGCAGCCGGCACATGCGGAATGACGTCGCTGCGCAGTGATTCAATTTTCTCCAGACGCTGCGACAGGAAATCCTTAATTTTTTCGCCTTCGCGGGCGCGGGATGCCGAGAATTCCAGTAAGGCGGTGTGCATCAACCCGAGTAACGTCGATTGCAATTCGTCATTTGACGAAACCGGTTTTTCAAGTATGCCATTCCAGCGCAGTACATCGGCGACGCTCAGACTCGCCGCATCCGGCATGGCAGCTTGTACTTCGCTGTTCCAGACTGATAGCTGATGCAGCAAATCGTGATTGAGCGCGAGACTGCCTTGAACTTCACGCGCTGCGTAATTGATCCGGCATTCGACCTTGCCGCGTTGTAGTTTCTCGGCGACGAGTTCTCGCAAACGCCCTTCAAAGCCGCGCAACTCGTCAGCCATGCGGAATTGTATATCCAGATAGCGATGGTTGACGGCGCGCAGTTCCAGTGTCAGCGCGCCGCTGGCAAAATCCGTACTGGTATTGGCGTAACCTGTCATGCTTAAAATCATGTTTTTAGTGTCCGTTCAGGTGTTTGTTGAATAAAAAGCTGTCCGTCAGGGCCGCATTATATTACGATTGCGACCTATGAATTTTTCAATACATCAGGCCAGCCATATCGGCAACCGAAAATACAATCAGGATCGCGTTGCTTTTTCCTATAGCCAACGCGATTTGCTCATTGTATTGGCTGACGGGATGGGTGGTCATTTGCTGGGTGAAGTGGCGGCAGGCCTTACCATGAATACCTTCGTTGAAACGTTTTCGGCGCAGGCCGGAATCGCCGATCCGTTTGAATTCCTGTCGTCCACCATGCGCCATGCGCATGAACGCATTATGGCACTGCCGCATAAAGCGGATCACTCCTTTCCGGGAACAACCTGTGTGGCTGCCGTTATTCAGGATGGCAAACTGTACTGGGGGCATGCCGGAGATTCTCGTCTGTACCTGATACGCAATGGCCAGGTGTTTGCAAAAACGCTTGATCATTCGATGGTGCAAATGTGGCTCAGTTGCGGGGTGATCGACGAGGAAGAAGCGCGTTGCCACCCCAGACGTAACCAGATTACCAATTGTCTGGGTGGCGTAGAAGACCTGTTTGAAATTGAGCTGGGTAATCAGCCCGTTGAATTGCAATCGGGTGATGTCTTACTGTTGTGCAGCGATGGTTTGTGCGGCCCATTTCAGGATAAGGAATTAGTCGCCGCCTTTGCCATGGCGCCCGTTGAGTTAGCACTTGATAAGTTGATCGTGCGTGCGCTGGAACTGGAAAAGGGCAAGTCGGATAACGCGACTGGCCTGGCGCTGCGCTGGGGAAGCGGTGAAGCCGCCCATGATACCGAGGAAATTGTCAGTCATATCCTTGAAATACACTAGCACTTGCATTTTGCCGTTGCAAAACCCTCAATCCACAATTCTAAATAGCCATGCGCCCAAGTCAACGATTGCCCAACCAGTTGCGTTCCATACGCATCACCCGCCACTATACGAAACATGCTGAAGGTTCGGTATTGATCGAATGCGGTGATACCAAAGTCATCTGTACCGCCAGCGTTGAAGCGCGCGTGCCGCCCCATAAAAAGGGCAGTGGCGAAGGCTGGGTGACAGCAGAATATGGCATGCTGCCGCGTTCCACCGGTTCACGCATGCAGCGCGAAGCCGCCAAGGGAAAACAGTCCGGACGCACCCAGGAAATTCAACGTCTGATCGGTCGCAGCCTGCGTGCGGTGGTGGATTTGAAAAAACTGGGTGAGCGCACCATACAGATAGACTGCGATGTGATACAGGCTGATGGTGGAACCCGTACGGCCAGTATTACCGGCGCTTATGTCGCGTTGCAGGATGCCGTTGCAGGTTTGCTGCAACAAAATGTGCTGACCGAAACGCCGATCGTCGATGCTATCGCTGCGATTTCGGTCGGCATTTATCAGGGGGTGCCGGTGCTGGATCTTGATTATCTGGAAGACTCGGCATGCGACACCGATATGAATGTGGTGATGTTGGGCGGCGGCGGTTTCGTTGAGGTGCAGGGTACTGCCGAAGGATGCGCCTTCAGTCGCACTGAGATGGATGAACTGTTGGAACTGGCACAAAAGGGTATCAATGAGCTGATCGTCATGCAGCAAGCTGCTTTAAGCTCGTAGCCAACTTTTTATCGCAGGGTGATTTTTATGAAGAAACTGGTCATTGCATCCAATAATCCCGGAAAACTGTTTGAATTCCAGCAGATGCTCAGCCCGATGGGTATCGAGGTTGTGACTCAGGCGCAATTGGGTATCAAGGAAGCCGAAGAGCCGCATCTGACTTTTGTCGAGAATGCCATTGCCAAGGCGCGTCATGTCGCCAAAGAGAGCGGGCTGCCGGCATTGGCCGATGATTCAGGAATATGTGTTTCGGCGCTGAACGGTGCGCCCGGCGTATTTTCGGCACGATATTCAGGCTATCCGCTGTCGGATGCGCGCAACAACCAGGCCTTGCTCGAAGCCATGAAGGCGCACACCGACCGGCGTGCGCACTATTACTGTGTGCTGGTATTGCTGCAACATGCTGGCGATGCACAACCTGTCATTTGCGAAGGCGAATGGCATGGCGAGATTGCCCGCGCGCCGCGCGGTGAGGGTGGCTTTGGCTATGACCCGCTGTTCTGGTTGCCGGTGCTGGGTAAAACGAGCGCCGAACTGACTGCCAGCGAAAAACACGCAATCAGCCACCGTGGTCTTGCCATGAAGTCGCTGCTGCAACGGCTCGCATGAAGGTGTTGCAGCCGTTCGGGCTGAAAAGCCCGACTTTCACTGCCTTGCCGCCGCTGTCTCTGTATATCCATATTCCCTGGTGTGTCAAAAAATGTCCCTATTGCGATTTCAATTCGCATGAGGCGCGCGGCGCATTTCCCGAGCGCGAATACGTCGCGGCGCTGATCCGCGATCTGGAAATGGCCTTGCCGCAAATCTGGGGCCGTAAAGTCTATACCGTGTTCTTCGGCGGCGGCACGCCCAGCCTGTTGTCCGGCGAGGCGGTGGCGGAAATACTGCGGCAGGTGCGCATGTTGCTGCCGTTGTCGGGCGATGCCGAGATCACGCTGGAAGCCAATCCCGGCACGGTCGAGGCGGACAAGTTCGCTGCCTTTAGCGATGCGGGGGTAAACCGGCTTTCCATGGGGATCCAGAGTTTCAACGATTCGTATCTCAAGGCATTGGGGCGCATCCATACGGCGGATGAAGCGCGTGATGCGATCACAATCGCGCAGCAGCACTTCGATAATATCAATCTCGATCTGATGTATGGCCTGCCGGACCAGACGCTGGTGCAGGCCATGCAGGACGTGGCTGCTGCGTTGTCTTTTGCGCCGCAACATCTGTCCTGTTATCACCTGACGTTGGAACCGAATACGCTGTTTTATCGCAATCCGCCGTCGCTGCCGGATGACGATGAAAGTGCCGATATGCAGCAGGGAATTGAATCGTTGCTGGCAGAAAATGGCTATGGGCATTACGAGACATCGGCCTTTGCACAGCCTGGACGACGTTCAAAACATAACCTCAATTACTGGAAATTCGGCGATTATCTGGGGATAGGTGCGGGTGCGCACAGCAAGCTGAGTTTTCCGGATAAAATCATCCGGCAGGCGCGCTATAAGCAGCCGCAGGCTTATATGCATCAGGTCGGGTTGGGGGCGGCGATTCAGTCCGAAATTGTCGTGAGTCTGGACGAGTTGCCATTCGAATTTATGATGAATGCGCTACGCCTGACGGACGGTTTTGACAGCGCCCTGTTTGCCGAGCGTACCAGCCTGTCGCTAATCAACATTCAGCGTGAGCTGGCGGAAGCGGAACTAAGAGGGTTGTTAGTGCGAGATATTTCCCGCATCGCCCCGACCCTGCAGGGACAGCGCTTCTTGAATGATCTGCTGGAGATTTTTCTGAAGGACGCAGCATCGTTTTTTGGTTAATTTTAAGTGCAAAAAGCTTCACACAAAATCCGGATGTATGGCTAAGAGTTTAATCAGCGACGAAAGAAAATAAATCAGCACGTCCCGAATATTCACGGGCTCTCATCCACAGTTTTAATATTTGGAATATGCAGGTGAATAACGGTGCCCTTCGAGGGCGCACTGACAACTTCCAGCCTGCCTGACACGGCCAGCGCTCGCTCTTTCATGCCCAGCAGTCCGAAAGATTTATGCGGCGGCGTTAAGGTGGTATCGAATCCCTTGCCGTCGTCGCGCACTTCCAGGCAGAAGTCCTTGCCGCATTCCCTGATCGTAATGTCCACACTGTCAGCCCCGGCATGACGCGCCACATTAGCCAGTGATTCCTGCACGATGCGAAAGATCGCTACAACAATCTTGTCGTCCAGACCGACCGGTTCTTCAAGAACCCGCAAACGGCAAGCGGTGCCCGTACGTCCCGGGAATTCTTCGCACAACCAGTTGAGGGCGGGCACTATTCCCATGTTCAGTGCAGATGGCCGCAAGCGCGAGGTCACTTCCCGCACACCCTGTATTCCCTTGTCAACCAACACCAGCACATCCTGTATCTTGCTCATCAGCAACGGCTCTTGAGCACCAAACTGGATGCGCATCAGTGAAACATCCATGCGCAATGCCGACAAAATCTGTCCCAACTCGTCATGAACTTCACGGGCGATGAACTTCCTCTCCTCTTCGCGCACCTCAGAGCTTTTGGCCGCCAGTTCTCGCAACGATTGCTGCTGCTCCCTAATCTCATTCTCAGCTAGCTTGCGTTCGGTGATATCATTTGCCAACCCGATCAGTCCGATGATTTTGCCTTCAGGATCGAAAATTTTTGCCTTGGTGATTTCGAGCAGGTGATCCTGACCATCGACGAAAGGCAGCCATTCCTGCGAAAGATGCACTCCTTCCACTTGTTGGAAACATTCACGGTCGGATTTGATGCAATTTGCCGAGACAGCAGGAGGCAGCACCTCGGAATAATGGTTTGCAGCGCGGAATTCAGGTTCAGATATGCCAACCGCATTGCAGAACGTATGGTTGATGAATTTTATTCTGTGATCGACACCTAGCATCCAGATACCGATGGGTGCGTTGTCGAGCATGGCCTGAAACAGCAAATTCCGGTCATCCTTCACACGACGCACAGCGGCAATCTCGGCCTCCAGTCGTTTGCGTTCGGTGATATCACGTGCGACGCTTAAATAGTATTTGCTTGAACCAATCTCGACAATGCGCGAGTTGATTTCGACCGGCATAACACGGCCATCCCTGCAAATACAGGCACATTCAAAAATGGCATGCCCATGCGCCTTGATCCGCTCCACTCGCCCGGGCACTTCAGCGGTAAATTCCGTGGGATAAAACTTTCCCTGATGCAATCCCGTCAATTCATCGGCGTTGTAACCCAGCCAACGGCACATTGTTGGATTGACACGCTGGATATAACCCTTCAGATCGAGCAACAACACGCCATCACTGGCGAACTCGAATAAATACGAGGAAAAATCTGAGGCGATAGGATTGTCGCCAACAGTGCTGGATTCCATGATTACCCATTCCTTCACTCAAGATTGATGAAGCTTGGCGAAAATATGCTGTAAGTTTACCACTTATTATCCTGCCGAAATTTACCGAGCCGGCTTCTTGATCCCGTTAGCCCTCTAGGGAGACGCTGATTTATTCACATTCATCATTGATGAAACTACCCGCTTCACTAAGCCCGCAAGGCGCTTCCCTCGCATTCACGGCGCCGACCGCATGGGTCGTGTCACGTAACTAAGCCAGTAAACTGGCAAGTTGCTGAGCCATAAATCGCCTGATGAAACTATTAAGTTTTGGTTAAAACGATGATGCCGTTTTGCCAATACTAATATTGCTAAATTAAGGTGCGATAAAACATGCACCAAGCGGATGCTTATTCGCGGAGAAGACGAATAAATCAGCGCATCCAAAGGTGAATATTGAGCTGCTAGGATGAGTAGGAGTAGAATCCAACTTCTTTTGTGAGCGCTTGGTTGATTAAACATTCGGGATGAACGAGCTGAATATATTGCCAATCGACATCGTGGGGGCTGTCGTTGTGTTTTGGATGGCGCTCGGATTTTTCGGGCTGGCATTGCAACGTTCGCCCCACGTCATTTGCCGATATGTTTTTCCGGCAGGTGCTATAGTATCGCTGGCGCTTGCTGCGACTGGACTTTGGGCGCTGGGCAGTGCTGCCAATATCGCCGTGTTGCCGCTGGGGCTGCCCGATCTGCCATTTCACCTGCGCCTTGATGCCCTTTCCGCATTTTTTCTGATCCTGCTGGGCGCAGCATCGACCGGCGTATCGCTGTACGGTGCCGGATATTTCAAAAGTATGGCAGGCGACAGGCTGGGTTTACTGTGTCTTGAATATCATTTGTTCCTGGTCAGTATGGCAGGGGTGTTGCTGGCAGATGATGGCTATATGTTCATGGTGGCCTGGGAATCCATGGCGTTGTCCTCCTATTTTCTGGTGACTAGCGATCACGCCATTGCGGAGATTCGTCGTGCCGGATTTCTCTATCTGCTCCTTGCCCATGTCGGTGCGATCGCCATTTTGCTCAGTTTTGGCGTGATGCAGGGCGGGCACGGTGTGAGTGCTTACACCTTCAGTGCGATGCGCGAAGCACAGCTGAATTCATTCTGGTCATCTATCGCCTTCCTGCTGGCGCTGTTCGGTTTCGGTGCAAAAGCAGGGATGTTGCCCATGCATGTCTGGTTGCCCGAAGCACATCCGGCAGCCCCCTCGCCGGTATCTGCGCTGATGAGCGGTGTGATGTTAAAAACTGCCATTTACGGCATGCTGCGCGTGACTTTCGATCTGCTGCCTGTGCAGTTGTGGTGGTGGGGGGTGTTGGTGCTTACCATGGGGCTGATCACGGCGGTATTCGGCGTGATGTTTGCCGCCGTGCAGGGTGACATGAAGCGTCTGCTGGCCTATTCATCTATCGAAAATGTCGGCTTGTTGCTGGTTGGCATAGGACTCACCCTCATTTTTCATGTGCATCACAAGGAGGTGCTGGCGGCGCTCTCGCTCACTGCGACCCTGTATCACAGCCTGAATCACGCCTGTTTCAAAAGCCTGTTGTTTGTCGGTACGGGTTCAATATTGCATGCAACTGGCGAGCGCAATATGAGCCGCCTGGGCGGACTGATCCATCCCATGCCAAAAACCGCAGCATTGATGCTGGTCGGCGTGCTGGCAATCGCCGGATTGCCTCCGCTCAATGGCTTTGTCTCGGAATGGCTGTTGTTGCAGGCGTTTTTGTTGTCTCCCGGTTTGCCCAACAGTTATATTAATATGCTGGTGCCGGTCGCGGCCGCTGTCATCGCGCTGGCCGCAGCCCTGGCTGCTTATGTGATGGTTAAATTTTACGGCGTGATTTTTTTAGGTCAGCGTCGCGGACAGGGATTGGCGCCTGCGCACGATGCCGGGTGCTGGGAGCTGGCCGGTATGGCCTGGCTGGCGTTGCTGTGCGTTTTGCTGGGTCTTGCGCCGGTGTATGTGGTCGGCCAGCTCGATCATGTGTCGCATGCGCTGCTCGGTGCTGGACTTGGCAATGCGGCGAACGACTGGATGTTTCTGGCACCACTCGATATGGAACGTGCCAGCTATAGCCCGTTGTATTTTCTGCTTGCCGTGCTGGGTGTGATGCTGTTGACAGGCTATCTGGTGCATCGTTACTACCATGGCAGGGTACGCCGCAGTGGTGCCTGGGATTGCGGATTTCCGGCTCAAAATGCGCGCATGCAGGATACGGCAGAGGGTTTCGGTCAGCCGATCAGGCGCATCTTTGAACCCTTTTTCAAAATTGAAAGCGAATTGCCGACTGCTTTTGATACGCATCCTCACTACAGGGGGCGTAGCGATGACCGTATCTGGTTCATACTCTATCTGCCGATCAAAACCGTGACGGAAAAGCTGTCCGGCTGGGTCTCGCTGTTGCAGCACGGACGCATACATCTGTATCTGACCTATACTTTCGCCACACTCATTGTGTTGCTGATTTTCGTATGATGGCGCATTCGGAACTGGTTTTTGCTATCCTTTTTCAGTTTACCCAGTTGCTGCTGGTGGTACTGGCAGCTCCCTTGCTGAGCGGCTGGGTAAACCAGTGCCAGTCGTGGTTGCAAAACCGCACGGGGAGCGGCGTGTTGCAGCCGTATCGCGTGCTGCACAAACTGTTTCAAAAGGATGCGGTGATAGCGCATAACGCATCCTGGCTGTTTCGCGTGGCGCCCTATATTGTGTTTGGTTGCATGTGGCTGGCCGCCGCCATCATCCCGATCCTCGCTGTCGATTTGCCCTTTTCCCGTGCTGCGGATGTGATTGCGCTGGTGGGGGTGTTTGCAGTTGCCAGGGTATTCATTTCGCTGGCCGCGATGGATATCGGCACCGCGTTCGGCTCCATGGGGGCAAGGCGCGAAATGCTGGTGTCATTTCTGGCTGAACCTGCGCTGCTGATGGTGATGTTCAGCGCCTCAATGATCAGCGGTTCCACGCAATTGCCGCGCATCGTCGATACGCTGGCGCATCATCAATTTGTGCTGTATCCGAGCCTGGCCTTTGCCGCGCTGGCCTTTGTCATGGTATTGCTGGCGGAAAATGCGCGTATTCCGGTGGATAATCCGAACACGCATCTGGAACTGACCATGATCCACGAGGCAATGATACTCGAATATTCGGCGCGGCATCTGGCGTTGATCGAATGGGCCAGCAGTTTGAAATTGTTTGCATACATATCGATCGGTATTGCACTGTTTTTGCCGCAAGGCATCGTGGAGGTCGGTAACTGGCCGGGATTGCCGCTGGCAATTGTCCTGTTGTTGGTCAAATTGTTGGTGGCGGGGGCGGGACTTGCGCTACTCGAAGCATTCATGGCCAAGATGCGTATCTTTCGCGCCCCCGAGTTTCTCGGTACTGCCTTTTTGCTCGCAGTGCTGGGACTATTGATTCATTTTCTGTTGGGGGCGTAGTCATGCAGATTCCACTCGCCATGCAATTCGTCAATCTGCTCGCAGCCATCTTGTTGCTGGTGGCCTTTGCCATGCTTGGGCAACGCCGCATTCTATCGCTGATCAATCTTTTTGTATTGCAGGGTGCGGTACTGGCCGTCAGTACAGCGGTGGTGGCTTACACCAGCGGACAGCATCATTTGTACTACTCGGCAGGGCTCACCTTGCTACTCAAGGTCCTGGTGTTGCCGTGGCTGTTGCACCGTCTGATTAACAGCCTCAATATCAGGCGAGATGTGGAAACACTCATGAATATTCCCACCACAATGCTGGTCGGTATCGCGCTGGTGATCTTCGCGTTCAATCTGGCCGCCCCCATTTCGCAGTTGGCCCAGGGAATTACGCGCGGACTGATCGGTATCGCGCTGGCCAGTGTACTGCTCTCCTTGTTGATGATGCTCACCCGTCGCAAGGCGGTCTCGCAGGTGGTGGGGTTTCTGTCCATGGAAAATAGCCTGTTCTTTGCTGCAACCAGCGCAACGCAGGGCATGCCGTTAGTTGTCGAATTCGGTATCGCACTGGATGTGCTGGTGGCGACCTTTATCTTTGGTATCTTCTTTTTTCAGATACGCGAAACCTTCGATAGTCTGGATATTGCCAATATGGAAAACTTGAAAGATGATTGATTTGCAACTACTTGCACTGTTATTGACGCCCTTAATTGGCGGCATGCTGCTGGCCGCGTTCGGATCGCGCCCGTGGGCGGCGGAACTCAATTCAGTGATGAGCGGCTGTACCTTTGTTGCTGCGCTGTTACTGGCCTGGCAGGTGATCGCGCAAGGCCCGCAAACAGCCTTTGGTGAGCAATTTTTCATCGACCCCTTCAATGTGTTCCTGGTCGTGCTGACCGCCTTCGTGGCTTTTACCACCTCGCTGTTTTCGCGACCCTATATGCGCATCGAGCAGCATCACGGCAAACTCACCACGCCGATGCTGCATCTTTATTACAGCATGTATCAGCTATTTACCCTGACGATGCTGGTCGCGCTGACCACCAATAACATGGGCATCATCTGGGTGGCGATGGAAGCGGCTACGCTTACGACCGTGTTGCTGGTCAGCCTGTATCGCACCCCTGCTAGTCTTGAGGCAGCCTGGAAGTATTTTATTCTGTGCGGTGTGGGCATTGCGCTGGCATTGTTCGGCACGATACTGCTGTACTTCGCCGCAGAGCGCGTGCTGGGTGAAGGGGGGAATGCGCTGCTCTGGACACATCTGAATCAGGTCAAGGGGGAACTGGAACCCACTGTGTTGAAATTGGCATTCGTGTTTTTACTGGTCGGCTATGGCACTAAAATCGGTCTGGTGCCGTTGCACAGCTGGTTGCCCGATGCACATGCCGAAGGGCCTACGCCGGTGTCTGCGGTACTGTCCGGATTGCTGCTCAATGTCGCGCTGTGCGCGGTGATGCGCAGCAAGATGCTGGTAGATGGCTCACTGGGTAATCATTTTGCCGGTAATTTGATGATGGGCTTCGGTCTGCTGTCGGTGGTGGTCGCGACGCTGTTTTTATCACGACAAAAGGACATCAAGCGCATGTTCGCCTATTCCTCCATCGAGCATATGGGGTTGATCACCTTCGCGTTTGGTATGGGTGGGCCGGTTGCGACCTTTGCCGCGCTGTTACACATGACGATGCATTCGCTAACCAAGTCGGCCATCTTCTTCGCGGTGGGACATGCGGTGCAAAAAGCCGGTACCCAGCAAATGGAACATATTCGCGGTTTGATGAAGGTCAGCCCGCGTATGGGTTGGGGCTTGATGCTGGGCAGTCTGGCGATCCTCGGCATGCCGCCGTTTGGCGTGTTCGCCAGCGAATTTCTGATTATCACTACCGCGATGCATGCATACCCGTGGACTACGCCGATACTGCTGATGTCACTGGGGATTGCCTTCGCCGCCATCTTCGGCAAGATACAGCCCATCGTGTTCGGCGAGACGACCGCCAAACCTCTGCCGCATTCGCCCGCGCTGTTGCCGGTTTTTGTGCATTTGCTGCTGGTGCTGGTGTTGGGGCTGTATATGCCGCCCTTTCTGGCCAACTGGTATCGTCAGGCTGCCGCGTTATTGGGATAAGTCATGCAAAGTAAATATCCGAACCTGAATTTGGAACGAATGAATGGCGCAATTTTGGCCTGGCGCGGCAACGTCACCTGTATGGATTTGCCGTCCATTTGTCAGTCAGTGCGTGACGGCGGCGGTCGCCTGCTCGCGTTGTGGGGCATTGATGCCAGAGTCCAGCGGGGTTGTTTTGAGTTGCATGTGGCGTTGGTTGATGAAACCGGTATGGTGTGCCTTGAAGTGGACTTGTCTGCCGAGCAGCCGGGCTACCCCGATATCAGCCGCATTTTTCCGGTGGCAAGCCGCATGCAGCGCGCAGTCTTTGATCTACTGGGTATAAGGGCTATAGATGCCGTTGATCAGCGCCCTTGGTTGCGCCACGCGGCATGGCCGGCAAACAGTTTTCCGTTGCGCCATGATTTTGTGGCGTTGACTAGTCGCAGCGATGAACTGGATAACTATGCTTTCGTTGAGGTCGAAGGTCAGGGTGTACATGAAATTCCGGTCGGGCCGGTGCATGCCGGGATCATCGAGCCGGGACATTTTCGTTTCTCCGTTGTGGGTGAGAAGGTGTTGCATCTGGAGGCGCGCCTGGGATATACCCATAAGGGTATCGAAAAGCGCTTTACAGGTTTGACGTTGCAACAGGGCGCAAGGCTTGCGGGGCGGGTGAGCGGAGACAGTACGGTTGCATACAGTTGGGCCTATGCGATGGCAGCAGAGAGTATTGCCAATGTTGTGCCGCCTGATCGTGCCCTGTGGTTGCGTGCACTGTTTCTGGAACGCGAACGGGTAGCTAATCATCTGGGCGATCTGGGCTATCTGGGCAATGATGTCGGATTGGCTTTCGGTTTCTCGCAGTTCTGGATATTGAAGGAGCAATTGTTGCGAAATAACGCTGCGTTGTTCGGTCATCGTTATCTGATGGATAGCATTATTCCAGGCGGCGTGACGGTGGATATTTCACTCGATGGAAAGCGGTTGCTCGAACAGGAACTGACTATGCTGGAGCAGCAGGTGACTATTCTGCGCGGCATTTATGAAGCGCATGCGGGTGTGCAGGACCGCTTCATCGGGGCAGGGGTGGTGACGCCAAAACTGGCGTCGCAGCTTGGGATGTGCGGTCTGGCAGGGCGTGCCAGTTCACAGGGCTGGGATGCGCGGGTGCAGTTTCCTTGCGTCCCTTACGACAAGCTGGATGTAAAAATGGCGTTGCATGATGACGGCGATGTGGCTGCGCGCGTGATCGTGCGTTTTGATGAATTATTCGAGTCCATGCGTGTGCAGCGTGAGGTGTTAGTGAATATTCTGGGCGATGATGTCCTGCTGCATCCGCTCGATGTGCTTCCGGCAAACGGTTTTGGCGTCGGCATGGTGGAAGGTTGGCGCGGGGAGGTGATGGTGGCGATTCATACCAATGCTGCAGGTGTGCCCAGTCGCGTGCATCCGCACGATCCTTCCTGGCAAAACTGGCCTGTGCTGGAACATGCCATCATGGGCAACATCGTGCCGGATTTTCCGCTGATCAACAAATCGTTCAACCTGAGTTATTCAGGCCACGATCTGTAAGGGGGCAGCATGTATCGAATAATCAGACAAATCATCAAAACAGCTATCAAATCGGAATCTCCGCCCGCAGCGGATGAATCGATGCGCAATGAACCGCAGCGCCTGCAGCAGCAAATTCTGGATGTGTTCGGCGGTGCGCTCAATATTCGTCTGGTCGATGCCGGGTCGTGCAACGGCTGCGAACTTGAGTTGCATGCGCTGGGCAATGCCTATTACAACCTGCAGGGGAGCGGCATCAAGTTTGTTGCCAGCCCGCGCCATGCAGACATGCTGCTGGTGACAGGTCCCGTGTCGCGACATATGGAAGTGGCATTGCAGCGTACGCTTGATGCGATGCCCGAGCCAAAACTGGTGGTCGCGATTGGCGAGTGTGCCTGCACAGGTGGGCTGTTCGGCGAATCTGTCGACGGTGCGAGCTATGCCAGTTGTGGCAAGGTCTCCAATGTGATCACGGTTGATGTGGTCGTGCCAGGTTGCCCGCCCACGCCCGTGCAGATCATGCAGGGCATACTGACCGCAATCAGTGCAGGAAAATAAGGCAATCAGGTGGGCAGCATGAACTGCGCGTAGCGCCTCGTTCACGCCACCCTTGGCAGCTTGCTGCCGTAGTTAGGCGGGGAAGACCCTTGCGATCTTTGCCTCCTCTCTCCTAGGGAGAGGAGAGCGAAGCGAGGAGTGGAGGAGAGGGAAACGGGATCGAGCTTTTCGCGACGACACAATAAATCAGCGCTTTCCTAGCTGCTCCAGCTGATGCGTGCAGTCCAACGCGGCCAGTTTGTAGCATTCGGCAAGTGTCGGGTAGTTAAATACATTGGCGACCAGATCGCGCACCGTCCCGTTCAGGTTCATTACCAGTTGGCCGATGTGTATGAGTTCGCTGGCCTGTTCGCCGACGATATGTACCCCCAGCAGTTTCTCATCGCGAACATCCACGATCAATTTGAGCATTCCCTGTGCATCGCCGATGATCTGGCCGCGTGCAGAGTCACGGAAATTGGCGCGCCCGACCACATAGGGGATGCCAGTTTGCTGCACTTCCTTTTCCGTTTTGCCGACATAGGAAATTTCGGGAATGGTATAGACCGCCATCGGCAGATTGTCGGCGCCGACATGGGTTCCGCCGCCAAAGGCATAGAGTACGGCAGCGCGTCCCTGTTCCATGCCGGTTGAGGCGAGCGCAGGGCGGCCGATCAGATCGCCTACAGCATAGATGTGCGGTACGCTGGTCTGGAAATCCTGATTGATGGTAATCCAGCCGTCTTTTGCCACTATTCCCGCGCGTTCGATCTGTAACCCTTCGCTGTTGGGTTCCCGTCCCTGCGCGAATAGCACGGCATCAGTGCGTATCTGTTTGCCGCTCTCAAGTAGGGTGAGTGTGCCCGCATTTTCCCGGCGAATTTCGGCAACGCGCTCTTTCATGTGTAAGGTTACGCCCATGCCAAGAAAACTGTCGGCCAGCACTTCCACCACGTCCTCGCTCAGGTAGGTGAGCAATTGCGCATGACTGTCCACCACGCTGACTTGCACGCCCAGTGCTGCAAAGATCGAGACAAATTCGCAGCCGATCACGCCGCCACCTACCACCAGCAGGCTGTCTGGCAAGTGGCGCAGATTCAGGATGGAGGTCGAATCCAGTACAGTCTTTTTGTCGAAGGGGATGTGATCGGGTCGGCGCGGACGGGAACCTGTGGCCAGCACGATGACATCTGCACAAATTTGGCGAAGATTTCCTGCCGTATCCGTGATGCGCACGGTATGGGCATCGATAAAGGAGGCTTCGCCGGGAATCAATGCTACGCCGTGACGCAGCAGGCGTTGCAATATGACTGACTCCTGTTGGGCAATCACGCCCTCCTTGCGCCTGACCGCATCGGACAGTAGACCGTGACGGCTGCGTTCGGGTGCGAATGCTTGACGCATCCCGCCTGCGCGGGTGAGCTGATAGGCGACTTCGCGCATCGCTTTGCTAGGGATGGTGCCGGTTTGCAGCCCTGCACCGCCGATTCTGGGTTTGCGTTCGATGATTGCGCATCGTTTTCCCATGCGTGATGCCTGCCATGCGGCATGTTGTCCTGCGGGGCCGCTACCAATGATGAGTATGTCGTAGTCCACGGGATTTTGATTACCTTTATTTGATTCTCATGCCGGGTTGTGCGCCGTCGTCCGGAGACAGGATGTAAAGACCTGTCCCGAGCTTGTCGAGGTGGCCCGTGGTTTCACCGGAGGCTGCCAGCACCATGCCTTCGGACAGGCCGAACTTCATCTTGCGTGGCGCGAGGTTGGCGACCATCACCGTCATGCGGCCCTTGAGCAAGTCGGGATCATAGGCCGATTTGATGCCGGCGAACACCGTGCGGTGATTTTCCTCGCCGATGTCCAATGTCAGTTTCAGCAGCTTTGCCGCCCCTTCGACCTGCTCGGCATTGACGATCCTTGCGACACGCAGGTCGATTTTGGCAAAATCCTCGATGGAAATGGTGTCACTAATCGGTTCAATAGACATTTTGGCATCCTGCGGCAAGGTTGAATGTTGCTGCGCCTCGGCATGACGTTGTTGGGAATGTGTCTGCTCCCCTCCCACGCTCGTGGAGGAGGGGTTGGGGGAGAGGGCTGTCAGGTTGGCGGCAGTCATCGCTGCAATCAGTTTGGGGTCGAGTCGGGTTGCCAGATGGGAATAGGTGTTGATGGTGTGTCCGGCTGCCAGGGCATCCCAGTTATCACCCCACATCATTGGCTCAATTTTCAGGAAAGCTTCCACCTGACTGGCCAGTACAGGCAGTACGGGTTTGAGGTAGCGTGTGAGATCACGGAACATCGTCATCGCGGTTGAGCAGGTGACATGCAGCGCGGCATCAGCGCCCTCTGTTTTTGCCAGTTCCCACGGTTTTTGTTCGGCGACATACTGATTTGCAACATCGGCCAGACGCATGATTTCACGCAAGCCTCGTGCAAAATCGCGTTGCTCGTAGCAATGTGCAATGGTGCTGCTCTTGAAAACGGCTTTAAATTCGGCGGTGGCCGTTAAATCAGTTGCGCCCAGTTTTCCTTCAAAACGCTTGGCAATGAATCCTGCGCAGCGGCTGGCGATATTGATATATTTGCCGATCAGATCCGAGTTTACCTTGGCGACGAAGTCGTCGAGATTCAGATCCAGGTCTTCCATGGTGCCGTTGATCTTGGCGGCGTAGTAGTAGCGCAGGTATTCAGTGTTCTGGATGTTGTCCACATAGCTCTTCGCGGTGATGAAGGTGCCGCGCGATTTGGACATCTTCTCGCCGTTGACGGTCAAAAATCCGTGCGCGAACAGTTTTGTCGGCGTGCGAAAGCCCGCGTGTTCCAGCATCGCCGGCCAGAACAGTGCGTGGAAGTATAAAATGTCCTTGCCGATGAAATGATAAAGCTCGGCAGTGGAATCGGGCTTCCAGTATGCGTTGAAATCCAGATTCTTTTTGTCACACAGTTGTTTGAAGCTACCCATGTAACCGACCGGTGCATCCAGCCAGACGTAGAAATACTTGCCCGGTGCGTCGGGGATTTCGAAGCCGAAATAGGGCGCATCGCGCGAGATATCCCAATCGGACAGTTTGTTCTCTTCCCCTTCGCCCAGCCATTCCTGCATCTTGTTGGCCGCTTCCGCCTGCAGCGCGCCGCCGCGTGTCCAGTTGCGTAAAAACTGCTGACAGGTATCGGCGGACAATTTGAAGAAATAGTGATCGGAATTGCGCATTTCGGGTTTCGCACCCGACACGGCAGAATAAGGTTCGATCAGCTCGGTCGGGGCATAGGCCGCGCCGCAAACCTCGCAGTTGTCGCCGTATTGATCCTTTGCATGGCACTTCGGGCATTCGCCCTTGATGAAGCGATCCGGCAAAAACATGCTTTTGACCGGGTCATAATACTGTTCGATGGAGCGCACTTCGATCAGATCGCGCGCCCTCAGGTTGCGGTAGATACCTTCTGCGAATTCTTTTGTTTCGACTGAATTGGTCGATCCGTAGTGATCGAATTCGACGTGGAACGCGGCGAAATCATCGTAGTGTTCCTGCCACACGCGGGCGATCAGGGCTTCCGGGGTAATGCCTTCGCTTTGCGCGCGCAGCATAATGGGCGTGCCATGGGTGTCGTCGGCGCATACATAATGCACTTCGTGACCGCGCATTTTCTGGAAGCGCACCCAGATGTCGGTCTGGATGTATTCGACCAGATGACCCAAATGAATGCTGCCATTTGCATAGGGAAGGGCGGAGGTGACGAGTATTTTTCGCGTAGTCATGGATGCATGCCGGATTCTAAAAGTGTGTGCATTTTAGCAAATCGCGCGCATTGGCGTTGAATTGGTTAGAATTGCATTCTTGAATTAACGAGCATGGTGAAAATGCCACCCTTGTTTATTATGTTCGCCATGCGCGTTTCCCTCTCCTCAATCTTCTCCCAGAGGCAGAGGAGGCAAACGAGGCGCTACGCGAATCCATTTTGATTAACGATAACTGAATAGAGGCAGGGATGAGTTTTAACGAAACTGACGTGCAAAGTGCGTTGAAAAACCTGATTGATCCGAATACCAGACGAGATTTTGTCGCTGGTAAATCCGTTAAAAACGTTAAAGTCAGTGGCAGCGATCTGTCGCTGGATATCCAGTTGGGCTATCCGGCTGCGAGCGTATGGGATGAAATTCGCAGTATGGTCGAGATGCATCTCGGAACCGCATTGCCAGGTGCAGGCAGGATCAGTGTAAACGTTACCAGTCGTGTCGTGCCGCATGCGGTGCAGCGTGGCGTCAAACTGGTCGATGGCGTAAAAAACATTATTGCCGTGGCGTCCGGCAAGGGGGGGGTGGGCAAGTCCACCACTGCGGTAAATCTGGCCTTGGCCCTCGCCGCCGAAGGCGCGCGCGTTGGCATACTGGATGCGGATATTTACGGCCCGTCGCAACCGACCATGCTGGGTATTTCAGGTCAGCCCAAGTCACGCGACGGGCAATCCATGGAGCCGATGAGCAACTATGGGATTCAGTCCATGTCGATCGGTTACATGATCGCAGGTGACGATGCGCCGATGATTTGGCGAGGTCCGATGGTGACACAGGCGCTCGACCAGTTGTTGCGTCAGACCCGCTGGGATAATCTGGACTATCTGGTGGTGGATTTGCCACCAGGTACGGGTGACATTCAACTTACCTTGTCGCAAAAAGTACCGGTTACCGGTGCCGTGATCGTCACCACACCTCAGGATATCGCCCTGCTCGATGCGCGCAAGGGGCTGAAAATGTTCGAGAAAGTCGGTATCAAGATTGTCGGTATCGTGGAAAATATGAGTACGCATATTTGTTCCAAATGCGGACATGAAGAGCATATCTTCGGCGCGGGCGGCGGTGCAAAAATGTGTGCAGATTATGATACGGAATTTTTGGGTAGTTTGCCGCTGGATATTCGCATTCGCGAACAGGCCGATTCTGGGCAACCTACCGTGGTTGCTGAACCGGATGGCGCAATCGCCAAAGTATATAAACAGATCGCGCGTCGCGTTGCGGTGAAAGTTGCCGAAATGGCGCAGGATCACAGCGCGGCATTCCCTAAAATCGTGATACAAAATACTTAAGAGGAGGAGAGAAGGGGCAAGGGATAAGGGATAAGGGTTGCTGCTGCGCGCAGGTTTTCCCCTTCCCCTTCCCCCTTCCCCCTTCCCATACTATGAGCATCAAATCAGACAAATGGATACGCCGCATGGCGGAAGAGCACGGCATGATCGAGCCTTTCTCGCCTGTTCAGGTGAAGGAAGTGGACGGCAAGCGCATCGTGTCCTACGGCACGTCGAGTTATGGCTACGATATACGCTGTTCGAACGAATTCAAGCTGTTTACCAATATCAACAGCACGATTGTCGATCCGAAGAACTTCGATCCGAATTCCTTTGTAGAAGTGACGGCGGACTATTGCATCATTCCGCCCAATTCATTCGCGCTGGCGCGCACCGTAGAGTATTTCCGCATTCCGCGTTCAGTGCTGACGGTGTGTCTGGGCAAGTCCACTTATGCGCGCTGCGGTATCATCGTCAATGTCACGCCGTTCGAGCCTGAGTGGGAAGGTTATGTGACGCTGGAGTTTTCCAATACCACGCCACTGCCTGCCAAAATTTACGCCAACGAAGGGGTTGCACAGGTGCTGTTCTTCGAGAGCGACGAAGTGTGCGAGACTTCTTACAAGGACAGGGGCGGCAAGTATCAGGGGCAAGTGGGTGTGACCTTGCCGAAGATGTAATCACGATGTCACAGGATCAACAGATCATCTGGCGTTCCCCTCGGGGTGAGGTGATCGCTTGCGTGGAAAAAAACAAGGTGATGTGCGAGAATTTTGAGGAAATTCGCCAGATATGTCAGGATGCACTGGATGATGCGGTGCTGATGGGGTGCGATGAGGCACAGGTTCGCGCGGAACTGGTCGCGTTGATCGGTGGTCTGGTCAATTCGTATGCGCCCGCCGAATCGTAAATCTGTGATAATTCGCGCAAATTTTATCCCCTAATGGGAGTTGTCCAATGAAGTTTCGTTTTAGCTCAGGCATTGCCTTCGCTGAACCTTCATCCGGTTTTCGCTTGATTGCAAGCGAAAGTTTGCATTGTTATTTACCCACGTTGGGAGTGCACTAAATGAAATTCAGGTTTCCAATCATCATCATTGATGAAGATTTTCGTTCCGAAAATGCCAGTGGTCTGGGGATACGCGCGCTGGCTGATGCGCTTGTGAAAGAGGGCATGGAAGTGCTGGGTGTGACCAGTTATGGTGATCTGACTTCTTTTGCCCAACAGCAAAGTCGCGCGTCGGCGTTCCTGTTGTCAATTGATGACGAGGAGTTCGGCGGTGGCAGCAAGGAAGAGACCGAATTTGCGCTGAAAAGTCTGCGTGCGTTCGTCGAAGAGATTCGGTTCAAAAACTCGGATATCCCGATTTATCTGTATGGCGAGACGCGTACCTCGCGTCATATTCCGAACGATGTGTTACGCGAATTGCACGGCTTTATTCATATGCACGAGGATACGCCGGAATTCGTCGCTCGCCATATCATCCGTGAGGCCCAATCGTATCTGGATTCGCTGGCACCGCCGTTTTTTCGCGCGCTGCTTCATTATGCGCAGGACGGTTCATATTCCTGGCATTGCCCAGGGCATTCGGGCGGCGTTGCGTTTCTGAAGTCGCCGGTAGGCCAGATGTTCCATCAGTTCTTCGGCGAAAACATGCTGCGTGCCGACGTGTGCAATGCGGTGGACGAACTGGGGCAGTTGCTTGATCATACTGGCCCAGTGGCCGCTTCCGAGCGCAATGCCGCGCGCATCTTCAATGCCGATCATCTGTTTTTTGTCACCAACGGTACCTCGACTTCGAACAAGATAGTCTGGCACTCGACGGTAGCGTCCGACGATATCGTGGTGGTCGATCGCAACTGCCACAAATCCATTTTGCATTCGATCATGATGACCGGTGCGGTGCCGGTATTTCTGACGCCGACGCGAAATCATTACGGTATCATCGGGCCCATTCCGAAGTCCGAATTCGAGCCGGCCAGTATCCAGCGCAAGATAGACGCGAATCCGTTTATTAAAGACAAGACCAAGAAGCCCCGTATCCTTACCATCACGCAGAGCACCTATGATGGTATCGTATACAACGTCGAGATGCTCAAGGCAATGCTGGACGGGCGCATTGATACCTTGCATTTCGATGAGGCCTGGTTACCGCATGCCGCGTTTCATCCGTTCTACAGGGATATGCACGCCATCGGTCAGGACAGGCCGCAGGCCAAGGAGTCGATGATTTTTGCAACTCAATCCACCCACAAGCTGTTGGCCGGATTGAGTCAGGCGTCGCAGATTCTGGTGCGCGAATCCGAGAACCGCAAGCTGAACAAATACATTTTCAACGAAGCCTATTTGATGCACACGTCCACTAGCCCACAGTACGCCATCATTGCGTCATGCGATGTGGCGGCTGCAATGATGGAAGCACCGGGTGGCACTGCGCTGGTTGAGGAGTCGATCGCCGAAGCGCTGGATTTTCGCCGTGCAATGCGCAAAGTGGATGAAGAGTATGGTCTGGACTGGTGGTTCAAAGTGTGGGGGCCGGACTTTATCGCCGAGGAAGGCGTGGGTTCGCGTGAGGACTGGGTGCTCAAACCCTCGGATAAGTGGCATGGCTTCGGTGATCTGGCGGATGGTTTCAATATGCTGGATCCGATCAAGGCAACCATCATCACGCCCGGGTTGGATGTGGATGGTGACTTTTCCGATAGCGGCATCCCGGCTTCGATGGTGACCAAGTATCTGGCCGAGCATGGCGTGATCGTCGAGAAGTGCGGTCTGTACTCGTTTTTCATCATGTTTACCATCGGTATCACCAAGGGGCGCTGGAATACGCTGCTGACCGCACTCCAGCAGTTCAAGGACGACTACGACAAGAATCAGCCGCTTTGGCGCATCCTGCCGGAATTTGCTGCGAAGTATCCGCGCTATGAGCGAGTGGGGCTACGCGATCTTTGTCAGCAGATACACGATGCCTATAATTCGCATAATGTCGCACGCATGACGACCGAAATGTATTTGTCTGATATGCAGCCTGCGATGAAGCCATCCGATGCATTTGCCATGATGGCGCATGAGGAGTTGGATCGCGTAGAAATCGATGATCTTGAGGGGCGTGTCACCGCCGTGCTGTTGACGCCGTATCCGCCGGGTATCCCGCTGCTGATTCCGGGTGAGATTTTCAACAGGACGATCGTTGATTATCTGAAATTTGCCCGTGATTTCAGCCAGAAACTGCCCGGTTTCGAGACCGATATACACGGGTTAGTGACAGAGGAAGTCGACGGCGCGAAGCGTTATTTCGTGGATTGCGTAAGGTAGATACATGTCTGAAACCGGGCACCCGCAAGGGGCGTCCCCGCACAACTAAGCCAGTAAACTGGC
Source organism: uncultured beta proteobacterium (assembly GCA_963784505.1). Lineage (GTDB taxonomy): Bacteria > Pseudomonadota > Gammaproteobacteria > Burkholderiales > Gallionellaceae > Gallionella. The sequence goes on from CAWASY010000056.1 coordinate 46,848, forward strand.
AAGTTGTCGCGTGAAGGAAGTGGATGGCGCGAAGCGTTATTTCGTGGATTGCGTAAGGTAGATACATGTCTGAAACCGGGCACCCGCAAGGGGCGTCCCCGCACAACTAAGCCAGTAAACTGGCAAGTTGTCGCGTGAAGGAAGTGGATGGCGCGAAGCGTTATTTCGTGGATTGCGTAAGGTAGATACATGTCTGAAACCGGGCACCCGCAAGGGGCGTCCCCGCACAACTAAGCCAGTAAACTGGCAAGTTGTCGCGTGAAGGAAGTCGACGGCGCGAAGCGTTATTTCGTGGATTGCGTAAGGTAAAATGATGGTTTGTAGCGGAAAAGTGCAAGCACTTGCTGCAAACTACCGCTTCCAGGCTGAATTTTAATTTTTTTCTTGATGACTTTTTAAAACTAGCGTATAAAGTCATCTTAGGTGTTTGATTCAAAGTCACTGCAGTACTGGTTTTACCATGTGCAATCTTCGATCAAATAGTTTCGCGGGAGTTTTTCCCGTTTTTTAAAAAGGAAGTAGTCACATGGCAACTGGTACAGTTAAGTGGTTCAACGATGCAAAAGGTTTTGGTTTTGTTACTCCTGATGATGGTAGCGAAGATCTGTTCGCGCACTTCTCAGCGATCAACATGAACGGTTTCAAAACTTTGCAAGAAGGCCAAAAGGTTTCCTTCGAAGTTACGCAAGGCCCTAAGGGTAAGCAAGCTTCAAACATCCAGGCTGCTTAATTAGCGCTTGAGTTGTTAACAAAAACCGCCACTTGTGGCGGTTTTTGCATTGCAACTTCCTAATTACCGCTTCCTATTTCTTGCAATAGGTAACGAAGTGGTATTCCAGAGGCTGCGGTAATTCCTGATAGCGGATTTCACGTGCTTCTTCCTGCCAGACAGTGCGATCGACTTCCGGGAAATGAGCGTCTCCTTCAACATCCTGTTGTATTTCGGTGATATATAGCTTGTTTGTCAGCGGCAAGGATAGGGCATAAATTTCCGCCCCACCTACGATGAAGACTTCAGTTTCGTCTGAGTGGGCGTCGCGTTGTGAGCATGCGGTAATGGCGGCTTCCAGTGAATGCGCCATCAGGCAGCCTTCAATTATTAAATCTCGATCCCGTGTTACGACCACGGTGGTACGCCCCGGCAAGGCTTTGCCGATCGACTCGAAGGTCTTGCGTCCCATGATCATGTGATGCCCCATGGTGAGTGCCTTAAAGTGTTTCAAATCCTCCGGGCAGCGCCACGGCAAGGTGTTGTTCACGCCGATAGTGCGGTTCTGCGCCATCGCGACGATGATGGACAGGTTCATACGGCCACCGGTGCCTTGATGGCCGGGTGCGGATCGTAGCCTTCGAGGGTGAAATCCTCATACTTGAATGCGAAGATGTCGCGCACGTTTTGATTGATTTTCATTGTTGGCAGATTGTGAGGTTCGCGCGAACGTTGCAGTTTTGTTTGTTCCATGTGGTTCAGGTACAGATGTGCATCGCCAAAGGTGTGCACGAAGTCGCCCGGTTCAAGTTCGCATACCTGCGCCATCATCATGGTCAGCAACGCGTAGGAGGCGATGTTGAACGGCACGCCGAGGAAGATGTCGGCGCTGCGCTGGTAGAGTTGGCAGGAGAGTTTGCCATCCGCGACATAGAATTGAAAGAACGCGTGGCAGGGCGCTAACGCCATTTTGTCCAGTTCGCCGACATTCCAGGCGGAGACGATGATGCGGCGCGAATCCGGATTGTGTTTCAGTTGATCGACAGCGACTGCAATCTGGTCGATCACGCGACCGTCATGTGACGTCCATGAGCGCCATTGTTTTCCATATACCGGGCCAAGATTCCCGTTTTCATCCGCCCATTCATCCCAGATTTTCACGCCATTTTCCATCAGATAATGAATGTTGGTGTCGCCCTTTAAAAACCACAGCAACTCATGAATGATCGACTTCATGTGGCATTTCTTGGTAGTGACCAGCGGAAAGCCTTTGGACAGGTCAAAACGCATCTGGTAGCCGAACACGCTGATCGTGCCGGTTCCGGTGCGATCGGATTTTTGTGTGCCGTGTTCGAGCACATGTTGCATTAAATCAAGATAGGTACGCATGGGTTGCCAAGTATAATTGGAGCATTGAATGATATTTTAGAGGACGCAATGCTAGCACAACTCACGCTTTACAAGACCCTGCCCGACAAACTGACTGGTACTTACACGCTGGTAATTTTTCCAAAAAGCAAAAATTTGCCGGATGATCTTCCCCATGTCGATCTGCTTCGCGCTGTCATTGCGCGGCGCGACATGAAGGCAAGTGAGTTGGTCAAAACACCGGTTGCTGCAAATGAGGTCGATGGCAGACTGATCGTGTGGGCTATGCTGGATTTTACCAAAGATACCTTTTTGCAGCAGGTTTTTTTGCGTAGCGCATTGCAATTATTGCTGGCTGAACATCCGAAACAGATCGCCATTACGGTGGCGGGCGACGATGAGCAAAGACAGTGTGCTGCGAAACTGGCGCTCTATGTGGCCTGGGTGAATGGCGCACTGCTGCCTACCCATAAAAGAAAGGACGAAAATCGTGCGCTGAAAAAAATCGCGCTGTATGGTTTCGACGACAGGAAGATCGGTTTAGCCATCAAGGCGCAGGCGTCCGGCAATTTGCTGTGCCGTAGCCTGACGGTGTTGCCACCGAATGAGTTGACTCCTGCGCTGTATCGCAAGCGCGTACAAAAACTGGCCCTTGATCATGCATGGAAATATGCCGAATATGACATGAAGGCATTGCGCAAAATGGGGGCGGGTGCATTTGTCGCGGTCGCACAAGGTAGTGACGTTGAGGATGCGGCCATTGTGCATCTGTCCTATAAACACCCAAAGGCCCTTCGACAAGGCTCAGGGCAGGCCACAAAGACCGTCGCATTGGTCGGCAAGGGCATTTGTTTCGATACTGGCGGCCACAACCTCAAACCGTCCCGTTACATGCACAACATGCACGAGGATATGAACGGCTCCGCAGTGGTTTTGGGGATATTGCAGGCTGCGACGATGCAGAATTTGCCAGTGAACATCGACTGTTGGCTTGCGATTGCACAGAATCATATTAGCCCAAAGGCTTACAAACAGAACGATATCGTCACGGCGCTTAATGGCACGAGCATAGAAGTGATTCATACCGATGCGGAAGGGCGCATGGTACTGGCCGATACGCTCACGCTCGCATCGCGTGAAAAACCGGATTTGATGATCGATTTTGCAACGCTCACCGGCAGCATGGAGGAGGCGGTGGGGAACCGTTATTCGGGCGTGTTGGGTAATCGCGATAAACTTTTATCTCGGGCGGTGCGTGTCGGGAAGTCAACCGGCGAGCGTCTCTGTGCGTTTCCTATGGACGAGGACTACGAAGTCGCGCTCGAATCCAAATTTGCCGATATCAAGCAATGCATGTTGGAGGGGGGGGCTGACCACATCCTCGCGATGCGTTTTTTGAACCGTTTCGTCGAGCACGATACGCCTTGGTTGCATGTCGATCTATCCGCCAGCCGCTGTGAGGATGGTTTGGGCGCTGTCGGTACAGACGTGACGGGTTTCGGGGTGGCTTGGGGAGTCGCGATGCTGCAAAGCATGTAGTATGTGACTTTCTAGCGAGCCGCCAATTGTTTTTAGCATTGGGGATGTTATGAAAGTGTTGTTGCAGTTATTGGACTTTAAACCCGATTTTTGCCCGAGATGGTTGTTTTTGCTGCTGACAGTGAGTGGTGCGCTGGCGTTGTCATACGTGGGCTTGATCGGTTTATGGTTTGCGTCTACACAGTTAAATATGCTCTGATCTATGTGTTGCTGGTGAGGGTAATTGCGATCACATAATAACGTGCAAATTTGCCAATAGCCATAAACAGTGCTGCCTGCCACCCGTTCAGACGCAACCATCCTGCGGCCAGACACAACGCATCGCCGATCAGCGGTGCCCAGGCGAGCAACAGTGCAGGGGTGCCATAGCGGCGCAGTTGCTCGACATGTTTGAGTTGCCGGGTTTGTACATGCAGTGAATGCGCAGGTGTGGACAGGGTAGCCTTGCTGCCAATTTTGTTTTGCGGCAGTAACCATCCCATCCAAAAACTCACCATACCGCCCAGCGTGTTGCCGATTGTGCCAATTATCAGCGCGGTCCACAGTGCATCAGGATAGTTTTTCAGCACGGCAAATAGAACCGCCTCCGAACCGCCCGGTAGTAAGGTGGCGGCCAGGAAGCTGCTGATAAATAGTGATAACAGGCTGGTGGTTTCGTTCATGGACGCACATCATTTTCGTTGTGCTTGGCGATAGTAAGGGGTGCCTCATCAGTCAATAGTTCGTGATTGTATAAGACGGAAATCCACAAGTTTTAAATCCACCATCGGTAAATCGGGGTCAGACCCCGATTATCTACCGATAATCTAGAATTTTATGGCCGAGAATACTTTCTGAGCTAGCGAACCTGCTGCCTGCATCGGGTTGGCACGTATCGCCTTTTCCTGTTCTGCGATCATCAGGAACAGGCCGTCCATGGCCTTGCGGGTAATGTAGTCATCCAGTTTCGCATCCTTTTGATCCACTAGGCCAAGCTGGGCACCTTTGCCTGCAAACTGGTCATATTTTTCGGCCAGTTTGACCTTTTGCATTGCATTGCCCACGATAGGCTTGAATTTTCCTGTCAGCGCAGCTTCGGTGTTCTTGCGGAAATATTGCGTGGCCGAATCGTTGCCCCCCAGCAGTATGCCCTTGGCATCCTGCACTGACATGTTTTTAACCGCACCGATCAGCAGTGTTTTCGCTTCAGGAACGGCAGCTTCGGCGGCCCTGTTCATTGAGGTAGTCAGTTCATCTGCATATTTTCCCATACCCACGGTTCGCAATAGTCCATCTGCCTTTTGCAGACTATCCGGCAAGGGGATGCGAACCTTGTCATTACCCAAAAACCCATCCGGTTTGGACAGACTAGCAACGGCAGTTTCTGCACCCTGGGTCAGTGCCTGCTTCAGACTGCCGACCTGATCCTTGTTGCTGAAGTTGGACAGCGCGCTGGGTGAGGTCTGGCCTGAAGGTGCAGTGGGTGCTGCCGGTTGGGCTGGTGCTGTTTGAGCGGGCGCAGTATTGAGTTTGCCCAACTGATCCTTGAGATTGCCCAGGTCAAAAGCCTGTGCGGATGCGGCCAGCAAGAGCAGCGGAACAAATGATGCATAAGGTGATTTCATGGGAATTCCTATTTTTTGCGCGGTGGCATAAGATCGGTAATGGTGCCCTCGGCCATCTCGGCGGCGAAACACAGCGTTTCCGACAGGGTTGGGTGAGGGTGGATGGTCAGGCCGATGTCTTCCATGTCTGCGCCCATTTCCAGCGCCAGCACCGCTTCAGCGATCAATTCGCCTGCATTGATACCGACGATGCCAGCGCCCAGGATGCGGCGAGATACCGGATCAAGCAGCACCTTGGTCAATCCTTCTTCGCGCCCTACAGACAGTGCCCGGCCTGATGCGGCCCAGGGGAAACTACCTTTTTCATAGGCGATACCCTGTGCCTTTGCCTGTGTTTCCGTCAGACCCATCCAGGCGATTTCAGGATCGGTGTAGGCAACCGACGGGATGGTCATCGGCTCGAAGAATGCCTTGTGTCCGGCGATGTTTTCTGCAGCCACCTTGCCTTCGTGCACGGCCTTGTGTGCCAGCATCGGGTCGCCGACGATGTCGCCGATCGCATAGATGTGCGGTACGTTGGTGCGCTGCTGCTTGTCAACCGGAATGAAACCGCGCTCATTCACGATCAGACCTGCAGTCTCGGCACTGATTTCGCGACCGTTCGGGCGACGACCGACGGCCATCAGCACACGGTCGTACAGTTGCGGTTCGGGTGCCTGTTCGCCTTCGAAGGTCACGCGCAAGCCTTCTGGCAGCGCTTCGATTTTTGTTACTTTAGTTTTTAGGTAGATCGCTTCATAACGTTTCGCGATGCGTGTATGAAGCGGTTTGACCATGTCTTTGTCGGCGCCGGGGATGAGTTGATCCATCAGTTCAACCACGGATATTTTGCTGCCAAGTGCGTCATACACGGTTGCCATTTCAAGGCCGATGATGCCGCCACCCAGAATCAGCAGGCGTTTTGGTACATCGGACAATGCAAGTGCGCCGGTCGAATCGATGATGCGCGGATCGTCGTAGGGAAAACCTGGAATGCGCGCAACGCTGGAGCCTGCCGCGACAACGCAATGGTCGAAGGTGATGATTTTTTCACCTTCAGGAGTCAGCACGGCAATCGAATTGGCTGACGTGAATTTTGCCGTACCTTGCACCACTTGCACCTTGCGCTGTTTTGCCAGTTGTTTGAGGCCACCGGTCAGCTTGCCGATGATGCCCTCTTTCCAGGTGCGGATCTGGTCGATGTCGATCGCAGGCTTGGCAAAGGTCACGCCGTGGTGCGCGACTTCTTCGGCTTCGGTGATGACTTTTGCGACATGCAGGAGTGCCTTGGAGGGGATGCAGCCGACATTCAGGCATACACCGCCCAGTGAGGCGTGCTTTTCGATCAATACTACCTGTTTGCCCAGATCGGCTGCGCGGAATGCAGCGGTGTAGCCGCCGGGGCCTGCGCCCAAAACCAGCACTTCGGCGTGTATTGCCTGTCCCGAGCCTGTCGAAGGATCGCCTTGTGTGACGGGAAGGGGGGAGAGGGAAGGGGAAGGGTTGGTGCATCAGTCGTTGATTGTGGGGCGAGCGTGCTTGCAACTGGTGCAGGGGCAGTAGCGCTGCTTTCCAGCATCAGAATGACAGAACCTTCCGATACCTTGTCGCCGACTTTGACCCTTAGTTCCCTGATGATGCCATCAAATGGGCTGGGCACTTCCATCGCGGCCTTGTCCGTTTCGAGCGTGATGAGTGACTGTTCCTTTGCTACGGTGTCGCCTGGCTTGACGGCTACTTCGATGATTGAAATATCCTTGAAATCGCCGATGTCCGGCACTTTTACTTCGATGGTTTGGCTCATATTTTCTCCGTGTATCGTCATTCCCGCGCAGGCGGGAATCCTGCTGCTTTATTAAAATTCCTTTGGCTCAATCAACAATCAACAATCAACAATCCTAAATCTTAAAGTCTGATCTGTCCGTTGCCCAGTACGATGTATTTCTGAGAGGTCAGTCCTTCGAGACCTACCGGGCCGCGCGCATGGATTTTGTCGGTGGAGATGCCGATTTCGGCACCCAGTCCATATTCAAAACCATCGGCAAAGCGCGTCGAGGCATTCACCATCACGCTGGATGAATCCACCTCGCGCAAAAAACGCATCGCACGGGTGTAATTTTCAGTCACGATGCTGTCAGTGTGCTGTGAACTATATTTGTTGATATGTTCAATCGCCTCATCAAGACCCTCGACGACACGGATACTCAAAATTGCTGCCAGATATTCGGTGTGCCAGTCTTGTTCGGTAGCCGGCTTCATGTCTGCGATTAGTTCGCAGGCGGTTGCATCGCCGCGCAATTCTACGCCAATATCACGGTATAGTTTACAAAGTGGTGGCAGCACGGTAGCCGCGACATTTTTTGCGACCAGCAGGGTTTCCATCGCATTGCACACGCCGTAGCGATGCGTCTTGGCATTGACAGCGATGTCGATCGCCTTTGAAAGATCCGCCTCGTCGTCGATATAGACATGGCAGATACCGTCCAGATGCTTGATGACCGGCACAGTGGCATCGCTGGAAATGCGTGCAATCAGGCTTTTTCCGCCGCGCGGCACGATGACGTCCACATACTCCTTCATGGTGATGAGTTCACCCACGGCAGCGCGATCGGTTGTCGCAACAACCTGAACGGCTGTTTCCGGCAGTCCGGCAGCGATCAGGCCTGCATGTACGCAGGCGGCGATGGCGCAATTGGAATGGATGGCTTCGGAGCCACCGCGCAAAATCGCCGCATTGCCCGATTTGATGCACAGTCCTGCCGCATCCGCCGTGACGTTGGGGCGGGATTCGTAAATGATGCCGATTACACCCAGCGGCACACGCATCTTGCCGACCTGAATGCCGGATGGACGGAAATTCAGATCGCTGATGCTGCCTATCAAATCAGGTAGCGCCGCGATTTGCAGCAGACCTTCGGCCATGGCGTTGACCGTTTTGGCCGATAGCATCAGCCTGTCGATGGACGCTTCATCCAGACCGCTGGCGCGTGCGGCCACCACATCCTGTGCATTCGCTTCGAGCAATTGCGCAGTCTGGTGCTGCAAGGCGGCTGCGATTTCAGTCAGTGCGCGATTTTTGGTGGCAGTATTGGCCTGCGCCATGATGCGGGATGCTGCACGGGCATTTTTGCCTGTTTGTTGCATGTATTCGACGATATTTTCCATGACTACTCCGTTTGATTCGTCATCCCCCGAATGCTTTAGTCGGGGATTTGGTTAAGAGTGTTCCGATCGACTCGTCATCCCCGAATGCTTTAGTCGGGGATCCAGCGCCTTTATATTGCTGGGTTCCCGCCTGATAAAACAACTAGCCATTCCACTGATGAAACAACCCTAACTATCGCTAAGCACAGTAAAGCTGTGCAAGCGTTAGTTGGTAAGCGCGGTGATACATGCGCTAAGTCGCTGGTTATGCGCGGGAACGACAAAACCGAATAAATCAGCATCCAGTTAAATAATTTCATTCCATAAATCTCGCCATTCAGGATTGAATGATTCTATCAATCGAATCTTCCAAGCCCGATCCCACTTTTTGATTTGTTTTTCGCGAGTAATGGCGGGCAACATGTCGTCGTGAAGTTCAAAATAAACCAAATGATGCACGTTGTAGTGTTTGGTAAACCCTTCAACGACATTATTCTTGTGTTCCCAAACGCGTTTGATTAAATCGCTTGTCACCCCTGTGTACAAGGTGCCGTTGCGTTGGCTGGCAAGAATATAGACGGCAGGCTGCATGGGCGGTAATTCTACTGGATTCCCGCCTTCGCGGGAATGACGTAGATCCTGCACTCATTTTAACATTAACACCGTCATTCCCGCGAAGGCGGGAATCCATGGGGTTTTGTTGATTGGCGTGTAAGTGACTTGGTTGATGGTAAAATTGCCGTCCCACTGCGTGGGCTTTATAAATTACTGGATTCCCGCCTGCGCGGGAATGACAACAATGTCCGACATATTAAATAAAATTCTGGCAGTTAAAACTCAGGAAGTGGCTGCGGATCGTGCCAGCAAACCGCTGGAGGTTGTGCGCGCCGAACTTGAGCGGGCTGATACGCCACGCGATTTTGTCGGCGCAATTCGCAACAAGATCGCCCAGGGGTCGCCTGCCGTGATAGCCGAAATCAAGAAGGCAAGTCCGAGCAAGGGGGTGTTGCGACAGGATTTCAATCCCGCCGAAATTGCCGCCAGCTATGAAGCGCATGGCGCGGCCTGTTTGTCCGTGTTGACCGATGTGCAGTTTTTTCAGGGCAGTGAGGACTATTTGAAACAGGCGCGTGCAGCCTGCAAGCTGCCTGTGCTACGCAAGGATTTTATCGTCGATGAATACCAGATTTATCATGCGCGGGCGATGGGGGCGGATGCCATACTGCTGATTGCGGCAGCGCTGGATCTGACGACGATGCAGGCCTTTGAAGCGCTCGCAAATAGTCTCGGCATGGCTGTGCTGGTGGAAGTTCACAATTCAGAAGAGTTGGATGCCGCGCTACAACTGGCCACGCCCTTAATCGGCGTGAATAACCGCAACCTGCGCACCTTCGAAGTCAGTCTGCAAACCACGCTGGATTTGCTGCCGCGTATAAGTTCCCCCCGCCCTCTGGGAGAGGGGGGGCGTATCGTTGTGACCGAAAGCGGAATATTGAATCCGGCGGACGTTGCACTGATGCGCAGCCATCAGGTAAATGCATTTCTGGTCGGGGAAGCATTCATGCGTGCCGATGAGCCGGGTATCGAACTGGCGAGGGTGTTTGGCTTAGTGATGTAACTGCAAGGTTGTCGTGCGAGACCTGTCACCGGCCTTGTTTGTGTGTGTGCTGCCGTGATTTCGTCGCGCTTGCTGTCCTGGCTAAGTAAGCTGGACTTGAGTATCTGTATGGGTACGGCAGCCATGAATTGTGTCACCATCGATACGCTAATCCCTACGATGGTAAAAAAGGGGTTTAGCGTTCGTGCGGGGATGGGCGCAATATCGAGCGGTAGTAATGGCACAACAACACGCGTATTAAGGTGATCTAGCAAATCTGCCTGAACATCAAGCAAATAGCCGATCCCTTCGGCATTCCTGGAAATATTGAACCGCGCCATCAGAAACCTCGATAGCGGTTAAGCGGAAGACCGTTCGATTCGATATATGAATTTGAGCTTTCCAGTGCAGCCTGATTGGTTTCCAGCCATAGTGCGGCGCGCCTTTTGCCACCGCCTGTGCCAGACCCGACTCGGCTGCTTGTGAGATATTGATATGCAGTAACCTGGCTTCGCTCAGCAGTGCAGTGTCTATGGTAACGTTGGTTGCCTTGCGCAAGGGTAATTGAATAGATGCTGTTGACATAGCGGCCCCCGGAAAGTAATGGTGATAAATGTTGGCATAAATTACAACATTGGGGGTGCTGTAAGCCGGAAATCGAGCTGGTGAAGATTTTTGGGGGAAAGGGATAATGGGTGATAGGGGGTATTACTAGGGGGTGGGCCGTGTTGTTGCAAAAATGCAACAGTTTGTGAAACTTTTGTTACAAACGGCTGATTCTGGTTGCGTGAAGGGTTTGGGTAAGGATAATCCGATCCCGAAGTTCAGGAACACGAACTTTCTATTCAGTGGGCAGCATGTGCTGCCGGCTAAAACGCAATAATCAGGAGTTACACATGCAAAAGAAAATTATCGCTCTGGCAATCGCCGCAGCAATCTCTACACCTGCTTTCGCTGACACAACCGTATACGGCAAGCTGTCTGCAGATTTTGAATCCGTTAAGACAACTGCAGTTACTTTGCCTCTTGTTAACGCAACCAGCGTAAGCCGCGTAGCAACCAATGCTTCCCGTTTCGGTGTTAAGGGTGCTGAAGATCTGGGCGATGGCCTGAGCGCTGTTTACCAGTATGAAGTACAGATGGACCTGAACGGTGCTGGTGGTAACGGCCTAGGTAACGGTACCCGTAACAGTAACGTTGGTCTGAAGGGTGACTTCGGTACCGTAGCACTAGGTATCTGGGATACACCTTACAAGGTTGCACACAACAAGAACGAACTGTTCGACAACACCACCTTCGCATCTGCAACCAACGTGTTGGGTCGTGTAGGTGCTGGTAGCTTCAATACCCGTCTGGCTAATTCGGTTCAGTACTGGACACCAAACCTGAATGGTTTCTCAGCTGCTGTTTCCTACGGCGCAGACAACACCCAGTTGGCAACAAAAAATGCATCGATGGTTTCGTTGTCAGGCGCATATGAAAATGATATGTTCTACGCAGCGTACGCTTACCAGTCACTGAAGGATTCAGCTTATACGAATGCAGCTGTTGCAACTGCTCTTGGTAACAAAACAGATGGCAATCGCGTCGTTGGCGCATTCAAGTTCGAAGGCGGTCAAGTTGGTCTGACTTACGAGCAGTTGAATGCTACTGCTGCTGGTGTTAAGAGCACTCGTAATGCATGGGAACTGATGGGTGCTTACAAGATGGGCGCCAACAATTTCGGTCTGTCTTACACCAAGGCCGGCAATCTGGGTGCTGCTGTAAATACCGGTGCCAAGCAACTGTCTCTGCGTTATGGTTACCAGTTCTCCAAGCGTACAGAAGCATTTGCAATGTACTCTGCTCTGACCAACGATGCAGCTGGCACATTTAACACCAACGCTGGTAACATCATTACCGGTTCAGCAACTGGTGCAAAGTTGACTGGCTTCGGCGCAGGTCTGGTTCACACTTTCTGATAAAATAACTAGCCATTCCACTAAGCACATAAAACCGTGCCAAGTGGCTGGTTATAATAAACCAACACTCGCAAGGGTGATGGTTTAAACAGAAAATCCTGTAAAGGCGTAAGCCTGAACAGTTAAAAACGGGCACCTTCGGGTGTCCGTTTTTTATTGACGTAATGGGTCAGATTCTCTACATTGTGCGCTGTGCTGTCATTGATAGAACTACTAACCAGCCACTAAGCCCGAAGGGGCTTCCCTCGCAATCACGGCGATAAATTGCCTCTTGCTGAATGAAGCGCGATAAAACTTGCGCCAGGTGGCTGGTTGTCCCGCCCCGACTAAATCATTCGAGGACAGGCTGCGGCGGGAATCCAGACAAGTTTGACCTGATTGAACAAAGATTTATACGTCATTCCCGCGCAGGCGGGAATCCAGATAATTAAAAAACTGCCGCGAAGCGGAACAAAGCCAAAATCATTAATCATTTTTAATAACTACACTGGATTCCCGCCTGCGCGGGAATGACAGTCTTTTCGGGGGTGTCATGTTTAATCTGGATCGTTTGATTGTCGAGTTTGATCAAGGGCTGCGTACTTTATTTAGTACCGCGCATAGTGTGCGTCCCTATCCGGATGGAGACGTAGGCGAATCGCCCTTGAGTGATGATGAAAAGCGCGAGGCTGCCGCTCTGATGCGTGTCAATCACAGCGGCGAGATTTGCGCACAGGCGTTGTATCAGGGGCAGGCGTTAACCGCGCGCGATCCTGTGGTGCAGCAAAAGTTGCAGCAGGCAGCGCAGGAAGAAACCGAACATCTGGCCTGGACCGCGCAGCGTGTGCATGAACTGGGCGGGCATCTGAGTGTGTTGAATCCGCTTTGGTATACGGGTTCGCTGGCAATTGGCGCATTTGCCGGCATGCTGGGTGATAAATGGAATCTGGGTTTTTTGTCTGAAACCGAGCAGCAGGTGGGGTTACACCTGCAAAGCCATTTGAGTAAATTGCCGGTGCAGGACGAAAAAAGCCGGGCCATCGTTAATCAAATGTATACGGATGAAATGAGTCATGCAGATATGGCAGCCGATCTGGGCGGCGCAAAACTGCCCGCGCCTGTCAAATTGTTGATGAAGTTGAATGGGAAGGTGATGACCAGCACGGCTTACAGGATATAAGTGCTATCGCGGCCAGGGGTCGCTCCTACGATGTGGTTCTCTGGATTTATGAGCTCAATGCATTCCAAGTTTTTTGCATGTTGCAAAAAAACAACAATATCGGCATAAAATTTTGACGTGTTGGGTGCGGGTCTATAAAGTCCGTCCTCAGTGGAGGCAGGGAGGACTTGCAAACACTTCAATCGACAAATCTTTAAGGATAAATCATGAAAAAAATCGTTCTATCTATCGCAGCTGTTATGGCCGCAGCAGCATTTGCTCCAGAAGCATCTGCATTGCCAGTATTCGCACGTCAAACCGGTATGGCTTGCTCTGCTTGTCACTTCCAGCATTTCCCATTGCTGAACGGTTTCGGTCGTGCATTCAAGGCAGCTGGCTTCACCATGATGGGCGCACAAGGCAAGGTTGAAGGCGAAGGTCTGGACATTCCTGATCGTCTGAACATGGCTGTTTTCGCAACAGCAGCATTCCAGACTCAGTCTAACAATGCAGCTGCTGCAGCTCCAGTTCAAAAGTGGATGGTTCCTGGTTCCGGTGGTGAGTTCTCATTGTTCATGGGTGGTCGCATCTCTGAATTCGCAGGTTTCCTGTCTGAAGTTGGTCTGGGTGGCGCAGGTGCTGCAGTTGGTGCTGCAAAACTGGCTATGTTGTTCCCGGTTGGTGATGCACGTGTAGGTCTGGTTATGCATACCAGCACGGGTCAAGGTGCAGCATACAGCTTCGAAACATTGAATACCGGCGCTGCTGGTACCCACAAGATGATGGGTAACGGCGGTGCTGCTGGCCAACACGTGGGCGCTGCTTACGCTTCACAGTATTTCGCAACAAATACTGCAGCAACCGGTATTTCTCTGGTAGCTAACAACGCAATGGGTTTCATCAATATCGGTGGTTATGATATTGCGGCTCCTGGTGCTGGCGCTAACTCCATGCCACTGCGTTATGTTCGCGTAGCAGGTACGTTTGATCTGGCTGGTTTTGATTCGGCTGTTGGTATCCAGAATTACAGTGGTTCTAGTGTTCAGACTGGTAACGTTGCTAAGGCAACTATTATCGACGGTCAAATGCAAGGCGAGTTGGGTGGATATGAAACTGGTATCTACGCATCTTACGGCCGTGCACCAACAGTAGCTGCTGGTCTGGTAGGTGGTTTGCCAGCAATCGGTACATTCAATACCAGCGCAGTTGTTGCTCGTTCAACATTCAACTTGGCTGCTGAAATGGGTCTGTTGCCACACACAACCTTCCAGGTTGCGCTGCGTTCAGCTACACGTGCTGATCTGGCTACACAAACATTGTCACAAAAAGACAATGCATTCATGGTTGGCGCAACTTACGACCTGGCACAGAACATGGGTCTGAGCCTGCATTACACTACCCAGTCCGGTAGCTACTGGTCTACTCAAGTATTGCCAGTTGGCAAGAATGCAACAACACTGTTGCTGGAAACAGCATTCTAATGAAGGGTTGATCGCGTAAGTGATCGACCACAAATTGGAAAGCCAAATCCCCGATATCAATCGAGGTGATGGCTACAAAAAATAAAAACGGGGGAGGCTTAGGCTTCCCCTGTTTTTTTGCGTCGTGTTTGTAGGAGCGGCCCCTGGCCGCGAACATAAAGCAATCGCGGCCAGGGGTCGCTCCTACGGTGTGCTTTCCGGGGAGGCGCTGATTAAATTAAACGATGCGCGCTGCTAACTTTCCACATTTTTTGCGCAAAAATTGTGGGGGCAATCGCGGCCAGGGGCCGCTCCTACGGTGTGGATTTCGATTTAATAGCAGCTAATTTTTCACGTATCAATGCAGTTTTACCCCATTTTCGGCAAGCTGTGGTAAGCTTCGAAAAGTCTTTTATATTGCCCTAAACTGCCTTTCATGTCTTCTGCTGCCTCGCTGGTCACTACCCTGATTCGTCCCGAGATACTCGCCCTGAACGCCTATCATGTGCCCGATTGTGCGGGTTACATCAAGCTCGATGCGATGGAAAATCCCTATCTCGTGCCGCAAGTGCTGCGCGATGAAATCGCTACGCTGGTTTCTGCTGCTGCCATCAACCGTTATCCAGACCCGAATCCGCGCGAACTGAAGGAAAAAATCCGCAATCTGCTGTGCCTGGCGGATAACATGTCGGTGTTGCTGGGCAATGGCTCGGATGAGCTGATCCAGTTGCTGGCGATGGCGGTGGGCAAGCCGGATACGGTGATGCTGAGCGTTGAGCCTTCCTTTGTCATGTACAAAATGATCGCGACTTTTGTGGGGATGCGCTACGTGGGGGTGCCGCTCGCTGCCGATTTCTCGCTGGATTTGCCGGCCACTCTGGCTGCAATTGAACGGGAACAGCCTGCGCTGGTGTTTTTGGCCTACCCGAATAATCCGACCGCAAATCTGTTTTCGGCGGATGAGGTGTGCAGCATCATCGAAGCGGCACCCGGTCTGGTGGTGGTGGATGAGGCCTATTACGCGTTTGCCAGCGACAGTTTTATTCCTCATCTGAATCAGTATCCGAATCTGCTGGTGATGCGTACCTTTTCCAAGTTGGGCATGGCGGGGCTGCGTCTGGGATTTCTGGCGGGCAGTACGGATTGGCTGGATCAGTTGGAAAAGTTGCGTTTGCCGTATAATGTCGGCGTATTGCCGCAACTGGTTGCTGGAAAGCTGCTGGATAACCACGCTATACTGTTGCAGCAGGCCGAATTGATCAAGGTTGATCGCGAAAAGCTTTGCAAACAGTTGGCTGGCATGACCGGTATCACCGTCTATCCATCCGAGGCGAATTTTTTGTTGTTTCGTGTGGCGAATGCAACACAAGTGTTTGAAGGACTGAAACGGCGCGGTGTGCTGATCAAGAATCTTAATGGGGGGCATCCCATGTTGATGGATTGCTTGCGTGTGACGGTCGGTACAGCATCGGAGAGCGAGCGATTTATAGCGGCATTGAAAGATTGTATTGGTTAAACCCTAAAAAGCAGACTCACGCGAAGACGCGGGGAAATACAGGGCTTATGTTTCACGCGGAGGCGCGGAGTACGCGGAGAAATACAGTGCTTAAACCCAAGGTGGCTTATGTCGTCTTACGTGGAGGCGCGGAGGGCGCGGAGAATGCAGGACTAAAATTAAAGCTGGGAATGGATATTCAAATAGGTGTGAGGCATTTAGTTCTCCTGTTTTATAAAAACAGTTTTAGGTAAGGTGGCAGGTTTTCTCCGCGCCATCGCGTGAGTGCTTGAACTCTTGAGATATTATGGTTGCTAAGGATAAAAATGCGTAGCGCAAAAGTAGAACGCAACACCCTGGAAACGCAGATCAGCGTAGCACTGAATCTGGATGGCACCGGCAAAAGTTGTTTTGAGACCGGATTGCCGTTTCTCGATCACATGCTCGACCAGATTGCGCGCCACGGTTTGCTGGATATCACTATCAAGGCGCAGGGCGATCTGCATATTGACGCGCATCACACCGTCGAGGATATCGGAATTACGCTGGGACAGGCATTCAATCAGGCGGTAGGCGACAAGCAGGGGTTGACCCGTTACGGTCACGCCTATGTGCCGCTCGATGAAGCTCTGTCGCGGGTGGTGCTGGATTTGTCAGGCCGCCCCGGTCTGGTATTCAACTGCGACTTCGTGCGTAGCCAAATCGGTACATTCGATGTGGATCTGTTTCATGAATTTTTCCAGGGCTTTACCAATCACGCGCTGGTGTCCTTGCACATCGACAATCTGGCAGGCGCCAATGCTCACCATCAGGCAGAGACGATATTCAAGGCCTTTGGTCGCGCACTGCGCATGGCGGTCACATTGGATGTGCGTATGGCAGGCATGATGCCGTCTACCAAGGGAAGTTTGTAGATGGTAGATGTTGCGATAGTCGATTACGGTATGGGCAATCTGCGCTCGGTCGAACAGGCCATTCGCCATGTTGCGCCGGATGCCAAGGTGCTGGTCACCGATGATGCCAGCGTGATTTCCGCTGCAGGCCGGGTGGTATTTCCGGGTCAGGGCGCGATGCCCGATTGTATGCGCGAGCTCGAATTGCGCGGTTTGCGCGAAGCGGTAATTGACGCTGCACGTAATAAACCGTTTCTGGGGATTTGTATCGGCCTGCAAATGCTGTTCGAGCACAGTGAGGAGGGCGATGTGGCCGGTCTTGGCGTCTTGAAAGGCGAAGTCGTGCGTTTTGCTAGTAATCTGCACGATGATCGCGGTGGCAAGCTCAAGGTGCCGCACATGGGCTGGAACCAGGTGCAGCATGGCGGAAGGGTCTTCGCTCAGCGAAGGGGACACACCGGACATACCCCTCGCGGGCATGTGATCGAACACCCGCTATGGAATGGTATAGCGCAGGATGCACGCTTTTATTATGTGCACAGTTATTACGTTGTGCCGCAGGATGCTGCTCTGATTCAGGCGACCAGCGATTATCCGACGCCGTTCGTCTGTGCGGTGGCGCAGGATAATTTGTTCGCGGTGCAATTCCACCCGGAAAAAAGCCAGGCGGCAGGGCTGCAACTGCTGCAAAACTTTGTTCAATGGAATCCTTAACCTAAATTCTTATTCACTATGCTACTCATTCCTGCGATTGATTTAAAAGACGGTAACTGTGTGCGCCTCAAACAGGGCGTAATGGAAGACTCCACCGTGTTTTCCGATGACCCTGCTGCGACTGCACTGCATTGGGTGGCGCAAGGCGCAAGGCGCATCCATCTGGTTGATCTTAACGGTGCCTTTGCTGGAAAACCCAAAAACGAAGCGGCTGTGCGCAGCATTGTTCAGGCGGTCGGCCCCGATATGCCGGTGCAACTCGGTGGGGGTATTCGCGATCTGGAAACCATAGAGCGTTACCTTGATCTTGGGGTCACCTACATTATCATCGGTACCGCTGCAGTCAAGGTGCCCGGGTTTTTGCATGAAGCCTGCGATGCTTTTCCCGGTCATATCATGGTGGGCCTGGATGCCAAGGGCGGAAATGTGGCGGTGAATGGCTGGTCAAAATTGACCGGGCATGATGTGTGTGATCTGGCGAAGCGTTTTGAAGGCTATGGCGTTGAAGCGATCATTTATACCGACATAGGGCGGGATGGTATGCTGACCGGCGTGAATATCGAAGCGACGGTCGAGCTTGCGCGCCCCTTGCGTGTGCCGGTTATTGCCAGTGGCGGTATTACCAATCTTGATGATGTGCGCCGCCTTTGCGCGGTGCAGGATGAGGGGGTTACTGGCGCGATCACAGGCCGTGCGATTTACGAAGGCACACTGGATTTCAAGGTTGCGCAAGCGCTGGCAGATGAATTGTCGCCTGCGCTCATTAAGTAATGCTGGCCAAACGTATTATTCCCTGTCTGGATGTAACGCATGGCCGGGTGGTCAAGGGCGTGAGCTTTGTGCAATTGCGCGATGCGGGTGATCCGGTTGAAATCGCCAAGCGTTACGATGACCAAGGGGCGGATGAACTCACCTTTCTCGATATCACCGCAAGTTCCGATGACCGGGGCATCATCTTTCGCATCATCGAACAGGTGGCATCTCAGGTGTTTATTCCGTTGACCGTGGGCGGCGGTGTGCGGGAAGTCGGGGATGTGCGCAACTTGCTCAATGCCGGTGCTGACAAGGTCAGCATCAATACCTCGGCCATACTCAATCCGCAGCTGGTCGCCGATGCCGCAGGTCGCTACGGTTCGCAGTGCATCGTAGTGGCGATTGATGCCAAGCAGGTTGCAGCCGAGCGCTGGGAAGTTTTTACGCACGGCGGCAGAAAATCCACCGGGCTGGATGCGGTAGAGTGGGCGAAAAAAATGCAGGCGCTCGGTGCGGGTGAAATTTTGTTGACCAGCATGGATCGTGACGGACAGAAAAACGGCTTTGATCTGGCATTGACCCGCAGGGTGACCGATGCGCTGGAAATCCCGGTGATTGCCAGCGGCGGGGTGGGTAATTTGCAGCATCTGGCTGAGGGTGTAACGCAGGGCGGCGCCGATGCAGTGCTGGCGGCGAGCATTTTTCATTTCGGTGAATATACGGTGCAACAGGCAAAACAATATATGGCCAGTCAGGGAATTGAGGTTCGACTGTGAGCGAACTCTGGCTGAAAAAAATCAACTGGTCGACCGATGGACTGGTTCCTGCGATTGCACAGGATGCGGTGACGGGTCGAGTGTTGATGGTAGCGTGGATGAATCGCGATGCGTTGTTGCTGACCTGGCAGAAATCCGAGGCGGTATATTGGTCGCGCTCGCGCAAAAAACTGTGGCACAAGGGTGAGGAGTCCGGCCATATTCAGAAAGTGCGTGAAATCCGGCTCGATTGCGATGCCGATGTGATTCTGCTGCAAATCGAGCAGCAGGGCGGCATTGCCTGTCATACGGGTCGTGAAAGCTGTTTTTTTACCCGACTGGAACAAGGCAAGTGGGTTGAGGTTGATGAAGTGCTGAAATCTCCCGATGAGATATACAAGAAGTGAATCGCTGGATTTTGGCATGTGCGGGAATGACATGAGGCATAACATAAGGACTGGATTTCCGCCTGCGCGGGAATGACGAAATGCATAATCAAATTTTACAGAAACTGACCGAAACAATCGAAGCGCGTAAATCGGCATCCCCGGATAGTTCCTATGTTGCGAAACTATTCAGTAAGGGCGATGATGCGATTCTGAAGAAGGTCGGCGAGGAAGCGGTTGAGACGATACTGGCAAGCAAGCAAGGCGATTTGTCGCATATTGTGTACGAGACGGCGGATTTGTGGTTCCACTGCATGGTCATGCTGGCGCATCATGGATTGAGTGCGCAGGATGTATTGAATGAACTGGCGCGTCGCGAAGGTTTGTCGGGTATTGCAGAAAAGAATAGCCGAAAGGGTGATTAGCATGAGTGACTGTCTGTTTTGCAAGATTGCACGGGGCGAGATTCCTTGCCGACGCGTGTATGAAGATGATGAGGTGTTGGCGTTTCACGATATCAATCCGGTCGCGCCGGTGCATTTTATGTTGATCCCGAAATTGCATCTGGCATCGCTTGCCGATGCGGATGAAGTCCATGCGGACTTATTGGGCAGAATGATGGTGTTGCTGCCAAAATTGGCACTTGAACAGGGGTTGGACGATGGCTTTCGCACGGTGATCAATACCGGTCGCGGCGGCGGTCAGGAAGTATTTCATTTGCATGTGCATGTCATCGGCGGTGGTATGATTCCGCCTATGGTGCGTCGCGCATAATTTTAGGAGAGTATCATGGGTTCACTGAGTATTTGGCATTGGCTGATTGTGTTGGTCGTAGTAATGATGGTGTTCGGTACCAAGAAGTTGCGCAACATCGGCAGCGATCTGGGCGGTGCGGTCAAGGGGTTCAAGGAAGGAATGGGTACGGCAGAAGAGGCCAAACCTGCCCAGCAAATCAGGGAAGAGGGGCAAACCATCGAAGGCGAAGTCAAGAGCAAGACGCATAGTAATATCTAGTCTATGAGGATTGTCTCAACTTTGGCGTTTTTCATGTCTGTAACGTTTTTAAAACAAAGACAGAGCGATGTTTGATTTTAGTCTGGCGGAATTGATGATGGTCATGGTGGTGGCGCTGATTGTCATCGGGCCGGAACGCTTGCCTAAGGTGGCGCGCACGCTGGGTCATCTGTATGGTCGTGCGCAACGCTATGTGAATACGGTCAAGTCCGATATTTCACGTGATATGGCGATGGAGGAATATCGACAGTTGCAGCAAAAGGTGCAGGCTGAGGCGGATAGATTGCAGCAGTCGTTACAGCAGACAGGTCAGGGGATCGAACAGCAGGTGCAGGAACTCAATCGTGCCGTTGCCCAACCTGCAGCAACGCCACCCCCTGTCAATACATTGCTATCTGCCGAGAAAGTACCGTCCAACACGCAATGAGTACCTCTGAAAGTTTTATAGCCCACCTCATCGAGTTGCGCAAGCGGTTGGTGCATTGTGTCGTGGCCCTGCTGCTGGCCTTCATTTGCCTGTTTCCGTGGGCTTCACGACTTTATGCGATACTGGCCGAACCCCTGCTGGCCAAGCTGCCCAAAGGCGGACAAATGATTGCAACCGATGTCACTACCCCATTCTTTGTGCCGCTCAAAGTGGCGCTGATGGCAGCCTTTCTGCTTGCCTTGCCCTACATACTGTATCAGGTTTGGCGTTTCGTTGCGCCTGGCTTATATGCACATGAGAAAAAGCTGGTCATACCGCTGATTATTGCCAGTACGCTGCTGTTTTTCTGCGGCATGGGATTTGCCTATTTCGTGGTGTTCCCGGTGGTATTCGGATTTATTACAGCTTCTGCGCCGATCGGTGTGGCCGTGATGACCGATATTGATAAATACTTGAGTTTCGTGCTGTCCATGTTCGTCGCCTTCGGTATTACCTTTCAGGTGCCGGTGGTCGTGGTGCTGCTGGTGCGCATGGGTGTGGTCAGTGTCGAAAAACTACGCGAAATTCGTCCTTACATTGTGGTTGGCTCGTTTGTGGTCGGTGCGATTTTTACCCCGCCGGATGTGGTTTCCCAGTTGATGCTGGCGGTGCCGTTGTGGTTGCTGTATGAAGCGGGCATTGTGGTTGCGTGCTGGGTAAAAGTAGCCGAAAAACCCCAGACAGCAAGTTGAACGTAATCCCACTGGGCGTTGAATCCGGGGGGTACTATTAGCCCTTAGGCGTAGGGCGTTTGCCGATCTTTACCTGTAGCGCGATTTCATTCTTATTCCGGATTAGTTTGACCATGACCTCCTTGCCGGGGGGCAGGTTGGAGACGGTTTTGAGCATTGCATCCCAGTTGGTGATGAGGTGGTCATCAATTGATACCAGTATGTCGCCTATTTTGATGCCTGCAAGTTGAGCTGGGCTATTGCGCAAAATCTCTGTAATCAACACGCCCTGGGCATCACTAATCTTGAGTGTTGCAGCCAGCTCAGGGGTGATTTCCTGTATGCCTGTCCCTATCCAGCCGCGTGTCACCGAGCCATTCTGGATGATTTGTTCCATAGTGTTTTTGGCCGTGGTCGCCGGAATGGCAAAACCGATGCCGAGTGAGCCGCCATTGGGGGAGTAGATGGCACTGTTGATACCAATCAGATCACCATTGGTATCGACTAGCGCGCCACCCGAATTACCCGGATTAATCGCAGCATCGGTCTGTATGAAACTCTCGAAGGTGTTCAGACCCAGATGATCCCGTTTGAGTGCACTGATGATGCCCATGGTGACGGTTTGCCCGACCCCGAACGGATTGCCGATGGCAAGCACCATATCGCCCACGTGTGCGGTATCGGGATGGCCGAACGTAACTGCAGGCAGTGGATCTGGCAATTCAATTTTGATCACGGCCAAATCCGTTTCAGGATCCGAGCCGATTACGTGTGCGCGTGCCTTGCGACCGTCGGCCAGCGCAACTTCAATCTGGTCAGCGGCTTCCACGACATGGTGGTTGGTGAGTATCAAGCCATCCGCGCTGATGATGACGCCCGAACCCAGGCTGGAGCTGTGCTGGGGGGTGTTGTCCTGATCACCGAAAAAGAACTTGAAGCGCGGATCATTCATGAAGGGATTGACCGGCGTTTTGATCGTTGTGCTGGTAAATACGTTAACCACGGAAGGCATGGCCTTCTTTGCCGCCGCGCTCAGACCCTTGACCGGTGTTGATTCAGCTGGTGATGCAGCTTCATACAGGGTGACTACGCCGGTTCTTGCCGCATTGGGCAATAGCTCGGGTTTAAGGGTATGAATGATGAACAGCAGCGCGAGTGCAATGGTGACGGTTTGAGTGAATAACAGCCAGTGTTTACGCATGGTAATATGAACGGATTGTTTGTTATAAATGATCGGGAAATAGATGAAGCTAGAAGAACTGCGCGATTATAACGCAAGCCTGTTGCAAACTGCTCAATTCAAGGATTATGCGCCGAACGGCATTCAGCTAGAAGGCCGTGGTGAGGTGATGCGTATTGCGACGGCGGTCACGGCATCCCAGCAGGTGATTGATCAGGCGGTGGCATGGGGGGCGGATGCGCTTATAGTGCATCACGGTTATTTTTGGCGCAGCGAAGATGCCTGCATCGTCGGCATCAAGAAGCGGCGTATCGCAACGCTGCTAAAGCATGACGTGAGTCTGCTGGCCTATCATCTGCCACTCGATGCGCATGAAACATTGGGCAATAACGCACAACTGGGCAGATTGCTGGGGTTGCGGGAAGTTGGGCGCTTCGGCGAACAAAATATCGCGTGTTATGGCACGCTGGAATCCCCGATGAGTCTGTCACAGTTTTCGCGGTGCGTAAAAGACAAGCTGCAGCGAAGTCCGCAAGTTATCGGCGATGGGGAACGCCAAATTCGTAGCGTAGCGTGGTGCAGTGGTGGTGCGCAAGGTTATTTCGAAGCGGCCATTGCGCAGGGTGCTGATGTGTATCTGACGGGCGAAATATCAGAGCAGAGTTTTCACCAGGCTAATGAGACGGGCGTGGCTTTTATTGCAGCAGGCCATCATGCCACCGAACGACTGGGTATCCAGGCACTGGGTGAGCATTTAGCCAAAAAATTTGATCTTGCGCATCGTTTCTTCGATCAGGACAATCCGGTTTAACGAAACGTTAGTCCTGCAGACTGCCTGCCATGTTGATTTTTGGGGGGTTCCCCTGGTCGCTGCGCTTTCGACGCAGTTGATCCAGCGATATGGTCATGCTGCGCGGTGCGACTTTAAGGGCCGTATTGGCCTGCGCGATCAGTTCACGATGATTCAATACCAATGAGTTGAACAGTGTCTGCATATCCTGTAATAGCGCTTCAGGATGCCGGGAGTAGCGTAGTAAAAAATCACTGCGTCTCGGGTAATAATTTGTCCATTGCCACCCCAGAAAACTTTCATTGTCTTTGAAGCCCGCAGCATCTAGCGCCTGCAAAAGTGCTGCGACAGCAGGCAGCGCGAGTTGTTCAGCAGTGGGTTTGCTCTGCCACATCAGGCCAAAAAATATGCGCCATCCTCCCCCCAGATATTGCTGTTCCATGATGGGGAACAGACAAATATCCTGAGCTTCGGGCAGTTTGAATTGCAAACCTACCAGTATGCCGGCGGAATTTCGATCTTCGATAACGCCGGTTTTCCATTGAGCGTCATCCTGATGGTTCGTCTGGGCAAAGTGCTGTTGCAATTCCTGCCAAAAGCGCGAGTTCATCTGTTCGCGGATCGTGTCAATTTGTTCGGCGACAGATAGACCTAGCGGCAGGTTTTCGGGTTGGGCAAAAAAATCGAGTACGGCTTGTTCTTCATTCATGATGGCAAGATGTTGAGTGGTTGATATTTTGAAGTATATAAGTAAATACTGTAAAACCAAGTAAAATAAATAAGTTTTCAGGGAACTTAATCTGTCGGCAACAATCGTGGTTGACATTAATTTTTAAACCAGACATGATTCGCCCGTGCTCATGGTCACTTGTGTCTGTCAGTAACATAATAAATAAACAGATAATAATTAGTATCGTGTTGTGCCGCATCAAAAATAATCCGTTTTGACTGTTCGTTCATGCCAGCTCTTGCTGGTATGGGATCATTTGTTTGCAGGGGGAGTGCCTACGATGTTTCGTTTTTTACGTTTTCCTATCTTTTTGGTAGGTTTGTTGTTGTCCGTTAGCAGTTACGCGATAAATGATTCGCAACCAATACTTACGACCGAGGATGGTTTAGGTCCGCAAGTTCAGCAGCCCATCGAGTTTCCCCACTATCGTCATGCTGGAGATCGCAACGCAAGCGATCCGACCAATAGCGACCCCAACAAGGGCGGTATGGAAATAAACTGTCAGTATTGTCATACCTACGCAAGACGTAGCAAGGTGGCTGGTATACCGCCATTGCAGAAATGCATAGGTTGTCACCAGAACATCGAATCCGTACGCAATAAGCCACGTATCGTACAGTTGTTTAAATACTGGGACGAGAAAAAGGCTATTCCCTGGAAAAAAGTTCATGATTTGCCTGATTTCGTGCGTTTCAATCACGAACGCCACATCAAGCGATTTATCGAGCAGCAGGACAGGCCGGTTCAGGAAGTCTGCGGATATTGCCACGGTAATGTGAAAGAAATGACCGTAGCGCGTCGCCAGAAGCCATTGGCGATGGGTTGGTGCGTCAGCTGCCACGAGAAGGAGCATGTGGTTGAGGCTGCGGGCGGTACACCAATTGGCAGTCAGGCATACTGGTACAGTTTCCAGAAGCCGGCAGCGCCGAAGGATGCCTCTGCGGATGTCAAGGCCAAGGGTCCTAATGATTGCTGGCAGTGCCACAAGTAGGCTGCCATGAAAATTAAAGAATTTACCAGAGAGGCTGTGATGATAGACAGTGGTTTTGATCGGCGTGATTTTCTGAAGGTTTTGGGTTGGAGTGGTGCGGCGGTTGCGCTCTCCGGTTGTGGAAATACTTCCATCGAGGATGGCAAGGAAACGGTTGTATCCTACGTTGAGGCGGCAGACTTCGTTGTGCCTGGCGTGGGTGTTTACTACAACTCAACTTGCGCAATGTGCGATGCGGGTTGCAGTATCAATGGCCGGGTGCGTGAAGGTCGTGTACTCAAGCTCGAAGGAAATCCAGACTCGGCCATCAACAAGGGCAAGTTGTGTGGTCTGGGGCAGGCGGGTGTACAGCATCATTACAATCCTGACCGCGTTCGCGAACCTTTGCTGCGCAAGGGTGACAAGGGTGAGACGATTAGCTGGGATGATGCCTATAAACTGATCGCAGAAAAGTTGACCGGTGTGACGGGTGATGAAGTTGCCTTGCTCAGTGGGGGTGTCAGCGGCCACCTCAAGGTGTTGCTGGCCAACTATATGGACAGTCTGGGTAGTAAAAACCACTTTGTCTATGAAGCCACTGCGCCTGGCGTGGTGCGTGCCGCAAACAAGAAGGCTTATGGCGTTGAGATGCCGCGCTATCGTCTGGACAAGGCCAAGGTCGTGTTGTCATTCGGTGCGGACTTCCTCGGCGCCTGGGTGTCTCCCGTCCATTTTTCACAGCAGTATGCGCAGTTCCGCAAGGGTGTGGATGGTCAGCGCGGTGTGCTGATTCAGGTTGAATCCAAGATGACTCTGACCGGCGCAAATGCTGATCGCTGGGTAGCCGTCAAACCCGGCACTGAAGGCGTGCTGGCATTGGGTATTATCAATGCGCTGGGAACGGCAACGGGCGATGTGGCTGAGTTGGTCAAAGGCTACAACACGAAGAGGGTCAGTGAGCAAACCGGAGTTGAGCCTAGCCAAATCGAAAAAATTGCAGCGATACTCAAAATGCGCAGTCCGAGTCTGGTATTGGCAGGTTCGGCGGCTGAAGGTTATGCGCATGGTTCGCAAAACGCAGCAGCCATCAATCTGCTCAATCAGGTGCTGGGCAATGTGGGTAAGACCATCGAAGCGCCTGTTTCGGTGCCGTTCCCGCAGATGGCGCCTTCAACGGGCAACACGGTTGCACTGAAGGCATTGAATGATGGTCTGGCCGGTGGTAAATACAAGGTTCTATTCAATGTAAATTCCAATCCGGTCTTTACTGCACCGGGGGCTTTCAAATTCAAGGATAACCTGGCCAAGGCAGGATTCAAGGTCACCTTCGCACATTATCTGGATGAAACGGCATTGCAGGCCGATCTGGTGTTGCCACTGGATTCCGCGATGGAAGAATGGGGTACGCAGGTTCCTGAATACATGACGGAAACGGCACAGATCAATGTTCAACAACCGTTGATGCAAAAACTGCATGCCAATACGCGGGGCATGGGGGATATCGTGCTGGCCCTGATCAAACAGCGTAAAACCGAAGAATACAAGTCATTTGAAGACTATTACGCTTACCTGCGTGGTGCCGTGCTGCAAAACAAGGGCGCGCTGGGCGGTGGCGGAATTGATGATGATGTGTTCTGGAATGACACGCTTTCCCGTGGTATCGTCAAGGTTGCGGGTACAACCACTGCATTGACAGCCAACTCGAGTGCAGCAGGTTTGACATTGCCAGCCCAAGTGGAAGGTGATACGCAATATCCGCTGCATCTGATTCCGGGTGTGACTGCCACGTTGCGCGATGGACGACATACCAATCAACCCTGGCTGCAGGAATCGCCTGATCCATTGACTACGATAGTCTGGGATTCGTGGGTTGAAATTCATCCCAAGAAGGCGGCTGAACTGGGTATCGTTGAAGGTGATATCGTTGAAGTTACGTCCAAGACAGGTTCAGTCAAGGCGCAGGTCTATCTGTTCCCAGGTATTCATCCTGAAGCCATTTCGATTCCGGTCGGACGTGGCCATGATGCGATGGGCCGTTATGCCAAGGGTTACGGTGTGAATCCTTTCCAGATCATGGATGCGGTATTCGAAGCCGGTACCGGTGAATTGGCGATGCACGAGACGCGAGTCAAAGATCAGCAAGACCGGTCAGCGTGTTCTGGTGGTCAAGGATGAAGGTGCCGCAGGTGGTATGCAGATGGGCAGAAAGATTGCCGTACGCGTGTCTACCGATCAAATTGATTTGTCGAAGGAGGTCTGAGTTATGTCGGTAAGCAATTTATTAGAGAATTGGGCGCAGGTACGCCATTTCCATCCCATATGATGACAAGCCGCATGACCCGTACAAATGGGCAATGGCGATTGATCTGGATGCGTGTACAGGTTGCAATGCCTGTAGCGTGGCCTGTTATGCTGAGAATAATTTGCCGGTCGTTGGCCGTGAAAAATTCCAGCATGGTCAGCAGATGCACTGGATGCGCATCGAACGTTACTGGGATGAGGATGGTCGTGAATTTCCCGATCAGGGATTTCAGTTCTTGCCCATGATGTGTCAGCAATGTGAAGCCGCACCGTGCGAAACAGTCTGTCCGGTAGGTGCGACCAATCATACCTACGATGGTCTTGAACTCGCAGGTTTATAACCGTTGTATTGGTTCACGCTACTGTTCGTCCAACTGTCCGTTCAAGGTGCGTTACTTCAACTGGTATGACTATCCAACTACGGAAAATGTCTGGCCTGCAGAAATGACCCAGCAGCTCAATCCGGATGTATCGGTGCGCGGCAAGGGGGTGATGGAAAAATGCACTTTCTGCGTTCAGCGTCTGGCAGACGTTAAGGTGAAGGCGAAGGGCGAAGGACGCATTGTTCGCCAGGTGAAGTGCAGACGGCCTGTCAGCAATCCTGTCCTACCGGTGCTATTTCGTTCGGTAATCTGGTCAATCCGGATGATCGCGTGCACAAGCAATGGGAGGCACAGCAGGTTGTGCTGGATGCGGATAAGCAGGACAAGGATAAGCAGGAAGAACGTGCGGTGTTGCGTGGTTACCGTATTCTGGAAGAGTTGCGCCCCTATCCTTCGGTCATGTATCTGGAACGTGTGCGCGAAAGCGCTGTGTAGTCGGCCAAGCTAACAGAACTACTTTAAGGAATAACAATGAAAGATATCCGCGAAGACATCGCCTGGGCGAAGATTAACCAGGATGTGTTGAAGAGCCTGGAAAATCCCAGTCCGCTATACTGGGTCATCCTGTTTTTGGCATTTCTGGTTTTTTGCGTCGGTTTAGGATGTGAAATTTACCAGTACCGTGTCGGCATGGGTGTGGCAAATCTGAACAATCCCAATGTTTGGGGCTTGTATATTGCCACCTTCATTTTCTGGATCGGCATGAGTCACTCGGGTACGTTACTGTCAGCCATTTTGCATCTGATGCATGCTGACTGGCGTAAACCGATTTACCGTTTCGCTGAGGCGATGACTACGTTTTCGCTGATGACAGCTGGTCTGTTCGTGATGGTGCATATCGGACGTTTATGGCAGTTCTACTACGCGCTGCCCTATCCAAACGACCGATGGACATGGCCTAACTTCCAGTCACCGCTGTTGTGGGATGCGATGGCTATTTTTACCTATCTGAGCTCGTCGGTACTTGTTCCTGTTTGTCGGAATGATTCCGGATCTGGCTATTGCACGTGACACCATGCATAGTGGCTGGCGCAAGAAACTGTACACCCTGCTGGCATTGGGTTGGGAAGGTACGGATCGTCAATGGCGCAATTTCCGCGTGACTTATCTGACGATCGCGTGTTTTCTGATTCCACTGGCGGTATCGGTTCACTCGATCGTTGCGGGTGACTTCGGTATGTCGCAACAACCGGGCTGGCACGTTACTTCGTTCCCGCCTTACTTTGTGGCAGGTGCACTTGTATTCGGGTTGTGCAGCGATCATCACGCTGTTCATCATCCTGCGTTATGTATTCAAGTTTTGAGAACTACATGACCTTGCCTATTCTGAAGAAGATCGTGCGTCTGACCTTTGCAATCGCGATGGTGTGGACTTATCTGAATGCGGTTGAATTCGCATCGGTGTGGTACAGCCATGATGACGTATCGAAAGATGTGCTGATTCAGAAGATGACGGGTACCTTATGCGCCATTCTGGTGGGGAATGATTTTCTGTGGGTGTAGTCGTGCCATTTGTCTTTGCATTCAAACGCTTTCCAGACCAATATTCCGGTGTTGTTTGCAACTGTCATTGCTGCTGAATCTGGGCATGTGGCTGGAACGCTGGATGATCGTCGCACCGACTTTCTCGCACGGTTACTATCCATGGACATGGGATCACGATCAATGGCCATCCATGGTTCAATGGGGTATGGTGTTCGGTAGTTTTGGCTGGTTTACTTTGCTGTTCCTGTTGTTCTGCAAGGTGTTCCCGTCCGTATCGATGTATGAGGTGAAGGAAATGGTTTATCACCGTTCTCTGCACCTAAAAAGAGCGAAATTGCTGAAGAGGGAGCGCACTAATCATGAGCAAACGTCATTTACTTGCGTTGTATGGCAACTTTGATGAGGCTGAAGCTGTCGTCAAGGAATTGCGTAACACGAATATCAAGGGCTTCGATGTCAATGATGACATGATCGTCAAATCGCCGATTGAGCATCCTGAAGTTGAAGAATTTCTGGGTGACAAGCCGGTGTATGTGCAGTGGTTCACGCTGTTTGGTGCGTTACCATGGGCGGTATTGCTCGGGTTTCTTGCTGATCTCCGGGTGCTCAGGCGAATTTCTTCATGCAGATGAAGGGCGGTAAGCCGATCGTGCCGTTTCCGCCGAACTTCGTATTGACCTATGAAATGTTTATTCTGGGTGGCGTATTCATCACGATTCTGGGATTTTTGATTTGTGCCGGTTTGCCTGCCAAGCGCTCACCGCTGTACAGCACTAAGGTGTCGGTCGATAACATTGGAATTCTGGTAAAGGCAGAAGAGGCTGCCATCAGTACGCTTTGAAGGCAATTTTCACCAAGCACCAGGCATTGGAAATTCAGGAAGAGGCAGGGAAATGAAAAAGTTATCCTTAGCATTTGCATTGATTGTTAGCCCCATGTCTGGCTCAGGCATGGCCCTGGTCGGATGATCTGGTCAACCAGATCAGTGTCAAGCCACAGGAAAGTCCTGATCCCGTCTCAACCGGGTATGACCCCTTTCCCGGCGCGTTCCGTGCCGGTTGCGGGTACAACCGTATTCGTAAAGGATCAGGATGCAGCCAAACGTGCGATGGCCAATCCGATACCTGCTGATGAAAAGTCGGTTAATACCGGCAAGCATTTGTTCACGATTTATTGCACACCTTGCCATGGCGACGTCGGGTACAGGTGATGGTCTGGTCGGTGAAAGATTAGTGATGAAGCCGTGGAATCTGACTTCAAGCAATGAAATGCACAGTTGGGATCCGAAGGATTATCCTGACGGTTATATCTTTGGTTATATGACGCTGGGTGGTGCTGTGATGCCTAGCTATGCAAATGATCTTTCCCCGACCGAACGTTGGCATGTGGTTAATTACGTACGCCGTGTACTGCAAAAGGGCCAGGCAGGTCTTGCTGCGGCTCAGTCGAAATAGGAGGCTATAAAATGTTGGCATACAGTAATTGGGCCGTTTTGATCGGTGAGTTTCGTGGTGGTGCTGTCGCTTGCCTTGAGTGGCGTTGCGCTGTGCTCGGTGTTGTATCTGGTGGGCGCACAGTGGCGATTCAATGTTCGTCATTTGGCAGCTTCACTTTATGCATTGTTCCCGCTTGCCTTTGTATTGTTGATTATATTGCTGGTCGGCGGGGTACATACGTTCCCGTGGTGGGAGGTCAAGGTTGGTGAAGAGGCGCATATGCCCGGCTGGTATCAGCCACACTGGCTGATGTCCCGTGAAATCATCGGCATGGTCTTCATGATGGCCTTGTACTGGGTGTTCATCAAGCGCCAGGAAGTGAGCGAGAATAGTCCAGAAGATAAACGCGTTTTCATACCGTTGCCACCTGGATTCCCTTCTTTTTCGTGTTGTATAGCACGATGGTGGCATGGGACTTCGAAATGACGCTGGTGCCACACTGGCATAGTGCGATATACGGTCTGCAACAGTTTGTCAGTAATTTTGGCATGTTCCTGGCTTTCATGACCGTGTGGATGTATGTGCTAAATACAAGTAAAAAGCTTGTCACGCCGATTCCTGAGAAACTGTACAACTATATGGCGCAGATGATGCTTGCGTTCACATTGCTGTGGGTTTACACCTTTTATTCGCAGTATCTGACTATCTGGTATGGCGACATTCCGGATGAAACGGATCGCGTATTCGGTATGATTAACGGAAATTATGCTTTTTTGTGGTGGTCTGTACTGGTGCTGAAGTTTGTTATCCCGTTCACCGTTTTCTGTTTTCCAGTGCCTCGTCATAATGTGGTTGCGATCAATACAGTTGCAATTTGCATTATCGTCGGTACACTGTTCGAACGTTACGTCTGGATAGGTGGCATTAATGGATCGGGTTCGTATCCTATCATCGCATTTGTTGTGGTAGGCGCTATCGTTTCGCTAGCAGGCTACGTTTTGGTTGGTAAATTCATGCAGGCAAAAAGTTTAATCAAGGGGTAATTGCGTAATGATGAGATTGTATTCGGGGACAATTTGCCCTTTTAGCCACCGATGCAGAATTGTATTGTTTGAAAAGGGCATGGATTTCGAGGTGATTGACGTCGATCAGCTGGATAAGTCGGAAGATACTGCCTCGATTAACCCCTACAATATGGTCCCTGTACTGGTAGAGCGCGATCTGGTTTTGACTGAGGCCAACATCATCAATGAATATATTGATGAACGTTTCCCGCATCCCCAGTTGATGCCTGCAGATCCTGTCATGAGAGCGCGTGCCCGTCTTTTTCTACACCGTTTCGAGCAGGAACTGTACAGCAATATTGCGGTGATGGAAGCGGGCGGTAAGCCTGGTGATAAAGCACGTGCCGTTGTTAAAGACAATTTGACGCAACTGTCGCAAATTCTTAGCAAGCAGAAGTTTTTGTTGGGCAATGAATTTTCCATGCTGGATGTGGCTATTGCGCCTTTGTTGTGGCGTTTGGATCGTTATAATATCGTGATGGGTAAGGATGCCGCACCGTTGATGAAGTATTCAGAACGGCTTTTCTCTCGTCAGGGTTTTATCGATTCATTGACACCTGCTGAAAGAGCAATGCGTAAGTGAATGATTTGTCAACACGGCCCTATCTGATACGTGCCATTCATGAATGGTGCGTGGATGGTGGGTTTACACCTTATCTTGCAGTGCGCGTTAACGATCAGACTGAAGTGCCGGTAGCCTATGTCAAGGACGGTGAGATAGTACTTAACCTGGGTACAGCAGCGGTAAAAAATCTCGAATTGGGTAATGAGATTATTAGTTGCAGTGGCCGATTTGGTGGGCAATCTTTTGATTTGCTTGTCCCTGTTGGCGCAGTAATCGGTATTTTTGCAAAGGAAACAGGCCAGGGCTTGGTGTTTCAGACTTCTGAGGGTGGGCAGCCACCTGACAGGCCGGATGGTCCTTCTAAACCGCTCTTTCGCAGGCCTCAGTTAAAAATCGTCAAATAAATCAGATAAAAAAATACCGCACTTTGTGCGGTATTTTTTTATGCAGCTAAACTCAGGCTGCTGAAAGTGCGCTATGCATTTTACTCATGGCTTTTTGTTCTATCTGTCTGATGCGCTCTGCAGATACGTTGAACTCGGCAGCCAATTCATGAAGGGTGGCGCTATTGTCTTCTGTTAGCCAGCGCGCTTCAACAATGCGTCTGCTACGTTCATCGAGTGAAGAGAGCGCCTTGCTCAGCCCATCAGTACGCAATTGATTTCGTTCGGAACTTTCCAGTATGTTGGACGGTTCATGATCTTCACTATCAGCTAAGTACTGGATGGGCGCATAGTTTTCCTCATCATCGCTGCCAACGGGTTCAAGCGCGATTTCATGACCGGAAAAACGGGCTTCCATTTCAACGACATCTTTTTCACTGACATTGAGTTCCTGTGCGATGTCAGCGATTTGCTGGGGTTTGAGGGCGCCTAAATTCTGCTTGAGGCTGCGCAAATTAAAAAACAGTTTGCGTTGAGCCTTGGTCGTGGCGATTTTCACCATGCGCCAGTTTTTGACAACAAATTCATTGATTTCAGCACGTATCCAGTGCAAGGCGAAGGATACCAGGCGAACGCCAAAATCAGGGTCATAATGCTTGACTGCCTTCATCAGTCCGATATTGCCTTCCTGGATCAGATCAGCTTGCGCCAGGCCGTATCCTGCGTAACCACGTGCCACGCTGACAACAACGCGCAGATGCGATAAAACCAGCTTGCGGGCCGCATCCAGGTCATTGTCACGGCGAAAGCGCGTTGCCAGATCAAACTCTTCTTCAGCTGTGAGCAGGGCGTAACGTTTGACCAACTGGATATAGGTTTCCAGACTGCCAACGGCAGTGGGTATGGGCAGGTTGTAGGCGATATTCATATTCATTTTCTCCTGAAGCCTTTCAAAAGCATACGGCATTTGAGTTTCATGAATGAATTTGGTTCAAAAAAGTATCAAATGCGGTCAAAAATGAAAATCCAAGAAAATTGCATTTCTGTCACAGCATTAAAGTCAAATCAGATAAATGCAAATAAAGTCGCGTAATGGTACGCGACCCAAATTGCTAACGACGGTGAATACAATTTACTGTTTGGATTCTGCTTCTTTGGAAATGCTGCACTCGGAATTCATCACGTTGCCAGCGCCCCAGCCAGCGATGCCAAGGCCGACAATAACGCAGACCATGCCCAATTCCTTACCTACAAAAAAACCGCCCACAATCCATAAAGCGGCTGCGATGACGAATGGCATTATTAGCATTTTGCAATTTGACTTTTCCATTGTTACTCCCTTTTATTAACTGCGTGAATGGTAGCATATGTAACAAATATGCATGAACGTATCATTGTTCTAAAAAAATATCCATGTGTCAACCTGAAATCATATTTGTAGGGTATGAAGCTAGAATCAGCGTGAATTGGACTGCGCCAGATGTCTTGCGACTGATAGCCATGCCCCCAGCCATCCGAGATACATTGAGAACAATAACAGGGTAAGGGTATCTCCCGCTGACAGGGATTGCAGGCTGAAATCACTGCCGTAGAGCTGCGATAATCGCATCAGTGGTGCCTTGATGAGTGCCAGGCTGATGTAGATGATCAGCCATGCCGCAATACCGCCCAGGAGTCCTTGTATTAACCCAAAGAAAAGGAAAGGCCTGCGTATGAACGCATTGGTTGCGCCTATCAGTTTTGCGACCTGAATTTCATCGCGCTGCGTCATAATCTGCAGGCGTATGGTGTTGAAGGTAATTGCGATCAGTGCAAGGCTGAGTAGTGTGGCAAGTACCAGTACCATGATGCGAGTAAATTCAAGTATTGCTTGTAGCTTGTTGGCCCAGGCGGAATCGAGTTGAACCATCTCGACGTAGGGTAGCGTGCGTAAACTGTTGCTAAGCTGTTCCAGCGAATTGGCATCCGTCATCCGTGGCGTTACGATAAAAACATCCGGTAAGGGATTGCTATCCAGACCGGCGATAACATCACCCAGTCCCTGCCCTAGATTGGCGAGCGCATCCGTGCGGGAAATAAAGGCAATGCTGACGATGTCAGGTTGATGCTCCAGGCGGCTATGCAATTGCGAAATATCCTGCTGCGAGGCAATCATGTTCAGGAACAGACTGATTTGTGGCGGACCTGATAGTTTTGCGACCAGGCTCTGTGCATTTTGTAGTAGCACATACATTCCGGCAGGCAAGCTCAATGCAATACCTATCACCAGAATGTTGAAAAATCCGGCTATGGGTGAGGAGAAAATCCTGCGCAGTGATGTGCTTGCCACGCGTAAAGGGGCGTTTAAACGCATCATCGTGTCTGCTCCGAATCTGTAATTTTCGGTTCGCTTTGCAAGGTGGCATGCTGAATTTCGCCCTGATTGAGTTCGATCACGCGTGCCGTGCTGTTGCGTAGCGCGCCACTATCGTGGGTGGAAATCAGCAAGGTTACGCCCACTTGATGGAACGAATTGAAAATATTCATTATTTCGCCTGCATAGGCTGCATCCAGATTGCCGGTCGGTTCATCTGCGAGCAAGATGGTGGGCCGATTGACGATGGCGCGCGCAATGCATAGACGTTGCTGTTCGCCACCCGACAGGGCGATCGGGTTGGACTTTTCGCGTTTTAGCAATCCGACCTTGTCCAGTGCTGCGCGTACCCGTTTGCCGCTCTCCTTGGGATCGAATCCGCATATCTGCAAGGGGAGCAGTACATTGTCGAACACGTTGCGGTCAAACAGCAATTTATGATCCTGAAAAATGATGCCCAAATTGCGCCTAAGATAGGGGAGGGCGGCAGCTTTTAGCGCACTGACATTCTGATTGTTGACCAGTACACTGCCGGAATTTGGACGTTCAATGGCTGCAATGAGTTTGAGCAGGGTGCTCTTGCCTGCACCCGAATGCCCGGTCAGAAAAGCCATTTCTCCTTTTGCCAGTTCAAAGGAGACATTTTTCAGTGCTTCATAGCCATTCGGATAGCGTTTGTAAACCTGATTGAAGGAAATCATGCGCTCTGCCCCAGCAAGGCGGCGATGAATTCTTCGGCAACGAAGGGGCGAAGGTCATCCATGCCCTCACCTACGCCGATAAAGCGTACCGGTATCGGATGTGCCCGTGCAATGGCTGCAATGACCCCGCCTTTTGCTGTGCCATCGAGCTTGGTTAATATCAGCCCAGTCACGCCCAGCGCCTGATCGAATGCCTTCACCTGGCTCAATGCGTTCTGCCCGGTGTTTGCATCAAGCACCAGTAGTACCTCATGCGGTGCATCCGGCAACACTTTGGTGATGACGCGTTTGACCTTTTTGATTTCCTCCATCAGATGCGCCTGGGTGGTCAGGCGACCTGCGGTATCGGCCAGCACGACGTCGATTTTGCGTGCCTGTGCGGCTTGCACCGCATCGTAGATCACGGCAGCAGCATCGCCGCTTTGCTGGGCGATCACCGTGACCTGGTTGCGCTCACCCCAGGTCATCAATTGTTCGCGTGCGGCAGCGCGGAACGTGTCGCCTGCTGCGAGCAATACCGATAAGCCCTGGGACTGCAGATATTTTGCCAGTTTGCCAATTGAAGTGGTTTTTCCGGCACCGTTAACGCCTACCATCATGATGACGAAGGGTTTGTTTGTATCCGCTTGCAGAGGGATGGCAAGCGGGGATAGCAGTTTGAGCAGGCAATGTGCGAGGCCCGCTTTCAGTTCCGATGCTTCGGACAGTTTGTTTTCTCTGACATGACGACGTAGATCGGCGAGCAGTGCGCGGGTTGCGTCCATACCAACATCGGAGGTAATCAGGATCGTTTCAAGTTCCTCGAACAGATCTTCATCGATCTTGCCACCACGACTGAATAACTCGGAGAGCTGGCTGCCGGTACGCGACAATCCGGATCGCAGGCGGTCAATCCAGCTGCGAGCGGGTTTTTCGATTGTTGTAACACTTTTATCGGGTGTGGTTTTTTTTAAAAAACTAAACATGTTAGGATGCGTACCGCGTTAAGAGTTGGGGCATAATGCTAAACGCCACATTAAGTGGCTGCTTTTGTTATTTTATGCCGATTACAGATTATGAGGTTAAGGATTATGCGGATTTATCTGTTTTGTATTGCGCTACTGGTGTTTGGTTTGCAGCAAACAGCCGGAGCGGACGTATTTGAACGCACGCTGCCGAACGGGCTGCGGGTCATCGTCAAGGAAGATCACCGTGCGCCGGTTGTTGTGCAGCAGATCTGGTACAAAACCGGCAGTATGGATGAGCGTACCGGTAAGACCGGGGTGGCGCATGTGCTCGAACACATGATGTTCAAGGGAACCCGCAAGGTGCCTGCCGGCGAGTTTTCCAGGCGTATTGCCGCAGCGGGGGGGCGTGAAAATGCATTTACCAGTAACGACTACACGGCCTATTTTCAGCAGTTGCACAAATCGAAATTGCCGTTGGCGATGCAACTTGAATCGGATCGCATGCACAATCTGAATTTGTCTGCCAAGGAATTTTCCAAAGAGATCAAGGTGGTCATGGAAGAGCGCCGCATGCGCACCGATGACCAGCCGCATGCGCTGTTGCAGGAAAAAATGATGGCAGTGGTTTATGAAGAACATCCTTACCAGCACCCGGTGATCGGCTGGATGAGCGATCTGGAACATTTGAATGTGGAGGATGCCAGGGCGTGGTATCGGCAATGGTACGCCCCGAATAATGCAACGCTGGTGATTACAGGGGATGTTGTGCCGGCCGAGGTGTTTGCGCTGGCCAAGCGCTATTATGGTCCTATTCCGCGACAGGTCGAACCTTTGCGCCGCAACTACACCGAGCCCGCACAATTAGGAATCAAGCGCATGGTCGTCAAGGCGCCGGCCGAATTGCCCTTGCTGGTGATGGATTACCATGCGCCAAATCTGCTTGATCCGGCTCGGGACTGGCAACCCTATGCACTTGAAATGCTGGCAGGTGTGTTGGGTGGCAACGATTCTGCACGCCTGAACAAGCATCTGGTGCGCGAGCAGCAGGTTGCCAGTGACGTCAGTGTCGGTTATGACGCCGAATCCCGTGGTCCTGCACTATTCACGCTGGAAGCGACGCCTGCCACAGGCAGGACAGTTGCCGAGGCGGAGGCTGCGTTACGCGGGGAAATCGCGTTGCTGCTCAAGGAGGGGGTGAGTAAAGCAGAGCTGGAACGCGTCAAGGCCCAGGTGATGGCGGGTGAAGTTTACAAGCTGGATTCGGTTTTCTATCAAGCCATGCAGATCGGTCAGATGGAAAGTATCGGGCTGGGCTACAAGGCCATTCCGTTAACCTTGAAAAAACTGCAGGCAGTGACGGCCGACCAGGTTGTTGAGGTGGCCAAACAGTTATTGCAGGATGATAATTTGACTGTAGCTGTGCTCGATCCGCAACCGCTGTCAGGCAAGGTCAGGCCGCAAACAGGAGATTCCAGTCATGTTCGTTAAAAAATTGTTCAACGTCACCGCATTGTGTTGCCTGACGGGCATTGCCTGCGCCACACCCGTTATTGCGCATTGGCAAAGTGCCAGCGGTGCAAAGGTATTGTTTGTCGAAGATCACGACATTCCCATGCTGGATGTGGCGGTGAGTTTGCCTGCAGGCAGCCGTTATGATGAAGCGCAAACATCCGGTGTGGCGGGCATGACGCATGACATGCTGGATCTGGGTACGCAGGGGATGAATGAGGATGATATTGCCAGCGGCATGGCTGATATTGGCGCCCAACTGGGGGGCAGTCTGGATCAGGACAGGGCAAGTGTTTCACTGCGCACGCTGAGTTCAACGTCTGAGCGTGACAAGGCACTGCATATCATGGCGCAGGTGCTGCAACATCCGCTATATTCTGAGGTTATTTTTAAGCGTGAACAATCGAGATTGATCGCTGCCTTGAAGGAAGCCGAAACACGCCCGGAAGCGATCGCAGACAAGGCCTTCCAGAAGGCCGTGTATGGCGCACATCCCTATGCAATGCCGGTTTCCGGTGAAGTGGGGACAGTCGAAAAAATCACTGTTGACGATTTGAAGGCATTTTATCGTAGCCATTACAATGCGCAGCATGCGGTGGTTGCGATCATGGGTGATGTGAGCCGTGCCGAGGCAGAAGTGATTGCGCAGCAACTGACGGCCGAATTGCCTGCCGCACCCGCTTC
The DNA here is from genome assembly GCA_963784505.1 of uncultured beta proteobacterium. GTDB lineage: Bacteria > Pseudomonadota > Gammaproteobacteria > Burkholderiales > Gallionellaceae > Gallionella. Next base: position 85,975 of record CAWASY010000056.1, read on the forward strand.
GCCTGCGCTACAGGAAGTGTCGATGCACATTGCGGCCAGCGAACAGCGCATTGCGCATCCTGCCAGTCAGAGTCATATTTTGATTGGCGTGCCCGGCATGTCGCGCAGCGACCCGGACTATTTCCCGCTTTATGTGGGTAATTATATTCTGGGCGGTGGCGGATTCGTCTCGCGTCTGATGAATGAGGTACGCGAAAAGCGCGGTTTGGCTTATAGCGTTTACAGCTATTTCATGCCGTTGGGGCAGCCGGGTGTATTCCAGATCGGCCTGCAAACCAAGAAGGAGCAGGCTGATGAGGCGCTGGCACTGGTGCGTAAAACCCTGAAGGATTTTGTGGCTGACGGCCCGACCGAAAAGGAGTTACAGGCGGCCAAGCAGAACATCGTTGGCGGATTTCCCTTGCGCATCGACAGTAATCGCAAGATTCTGGAATATTTGAGCATTATCGGATTTTATGATTTACCCTTGAGCTATCTGGATGACTTTACCGGCAGGGTGCAGCGGGTCACGGCCCTGCAGATACGTGATGCCTTTACCCGACACGTTGATCCGGCACATATGGCGACCGTGATTGTGGGCAGCCCAGTTGAAGCTAAATAAGCTCAGAATCGGTGGCGGCGAGTGGCGCAGCCGAATGATTACCTTTCCGGATGCAGAAGGCTTGCGACCGACACCGGATCGGGTGCGCGAGACGCTGTTCAACTGGCTGGGACAAACTCTTTATGGGCGAACCTGTCTGGATTTGTTTGCAGGCAGTGGCGCGTTGGGTTTTGAAGCTGCTTCCCGGGGTGCCGAGCGGGTGCTGATGGTGGAGAAGAGCCTGCCGGTATTTCGTGCCTTGCAGGATAATTGCGATAAACTTTGCTGTGCCAATGTATCGCTACGCCATCAGGATGGGCTAGAATTCATCCGGCGCAATACGCAGCGATTTGACGTGATTTTTCTCGATCCGCCCTTTCAGAGTGATTATCTGGCACCGTTGCTGGAAAGTTTGCCGCAACATCTGAACGACAACGGCTTGGTCTATGTGGAAACAGGGAGCGTCATGGAAGTGCCATTGCCCTGGCAGGTGATAAAATCGGCTAAGGCTGGGCAGGTGTGGTATCAACTGATAGGATTATCTTGATGATAAAAGTGGTTTATCCGGGAACGTTTGATCCCATCACCAGCGGTCATGAAGACGTGGTGCGCCGCGCGACAGGTTTGTTTGGTGAAGTGATTGTGGCGGTCGCCAAAAGTCGTGCCAATACCCTGTTTACACTGGATGAGCGGGTGGACATGGCGCGCGAGGTGTTTGCGGGCTATGACAATGTGCGTGTGGAAGGTTTCGACGGTTTGCTGATGAGCTTTGTGCAGTCGCAGCAGGCACGTGTGGTGTTGCGTGGTTTGCGCGCAGCATCGGATTTCGAATATGAATTCCAGTTGGCGGGTATGAACCGTAATTTGTATCCTGAAATGGAAACACTGTTTTTGACGCCAGCTGAACAGTACACCTTTATTTCAGCCACCATGGTGCGCGAAGTGGCGCGTTTTGGCGGCGATGTCGGCAAGTTTGTCTCGCCCAGTGTGGTAAAACGGTTGCAGAATAAAAATTATTTAATTGAATCATAGTGGAATAGAGGAGAAGTAGTATGGCACTAATAATTACCGATGAATGCATCAATTGCGACGTATGTGAACCGGAATGCCCGAATGATGCCATTTCACAGGGCGATACCGTGTACGAGATTGATCCTGACAAATGCACGGAGTGTGTCGGTCATTACGATACGCCGCAATGCGTGGAAGTGTGCCCGGTCGATTGCATTCCCAAGGATGCGGCGCATGTTGAAACTCATGCGCAGTTGCAGGCAAATATGAAAAGCTGATGGCAGAAAAGCGTTAAGTAGGTGTTCATTTGTAAAAAAGCCGCGATAGTGAATGTAACGCTAGCGCGGCTTTTTTACTGGGTTTTGGTAGATCGGATTTATTCCGCCAAAATGGCGTTGGGTTATAACCCAACCTATCAACTCGACTTTATGTAAAAACCCGATACGAATTTTGAACGTCGGGCGGTCAGGTACTCGGCCTTTGGAGTCTGCTACGACGTGAAATTGGGTGACAGCTTTCTGATGTAAACCGTGAGTTCTACATTTTCATATTTCACAGCTGTGCTCCATGAGTGCCGCCCTTATCCCCTGTGCGCCGCCGAGTAGCGCAGGTTGATCAGGGGAAGTCGGCGAGGACTGTTTGAGCACGTGGCCGCACAGCGGGTCGTGCGAGTTCCGCAGTCGCCTGACCAACCGAGCAACGCAGGGCACCGCGTAGCGGCGGCAAACCGGGGTCGCTCTTTCACGCAACAACTTGCCAGTTTACTGGCTTAGTTGTGCGGGGACACCCCTTGCGGGCGCTCCGCCGATGGCGGCAGCTCGGCCTTTGGAGTCATTCACAGTTGGAGCTTGAACGGCAGGAGTCGATGGGCTGCGGTCATTCGTGTATGATTGCGGTTCACAGACTATAGTGTTTCGCCCACATGTGTTCAAAACCACATCCAACCTCATGGGTGAATGAAATGCTGAGTATGCAGGAGTGACTGACATTTAATATCTTCACGGATTAGTAAGATCAGGTTAACGTTAGGTAACATGCACGTCAATGTGGCTTGACTCATGTGGCTTGACTCATTTTTAGGGGTGGGTGTGGAAATGTACTGTCCAAAATGTACCAAGAAATCTCTTCCGACGAAAATAGGTAGTAGGTTGCTGACATCGGATAAATTCAATTCCGTTGCCTAATCATAATCGTTACAATCACCTAAAGGTGAACCAATCATGAAAACAAAATTCATTATATTGCTAATTTCTGGCTTTGTTGTTCAAACAGCATTTGCAGCTGTCTGCGACCACCGACCGAGCTCAATCATCGGTGGTACTGCTACAGGAGTTGTGGGTGGTGGTGCTGCTACTGCCGCTGCAACTGGAATAGGGATGAATGCGGCAGGTCTTTACGCCATCACACATGCAACCACTGGTGCAGCAATGCTTGGTTCAACTGCCGCAGGGACTTCTGCTGCAGGCACAACTGGCATTATCGCTGGTAGTGCGGGGTTTCTTGGAACCGTCGGTGCTGTGCTGATGTCACCTTTTGTCATCATCCCAGCAGCTATCACCGCAGTCGGTGTAGGTGCTTACGAAGGCGGTTGTTATTTGGCTGACAAATGACAGGACAGAGAAAACACCTGGCGGTCACATGCACGTTGCGAGTTAAAACCTCGCAGGCCGGTTAGCTGGCGAGACGGCGAACGCACGTTTTTGAACGAGTGGCATTGCATTTATTTTGTTTTACCAAGAGCAGGAGCAGAACGCGCAAGCACTGCGACCGCAGTAAGGATCCCCGTTTACATAATTCGGGACGCTCTCAATTAACACCGTGCGACTTCAGTGCTACCTTGCCCGAAGTGACACAACTTGAATAGACGGTCGGCTTTTCAGATTCGATGGAATATGAATCGGACAGTACTCGGCACCTATTTTCAAGTTCTTGAACTGGATCACGTTTGACGTTACCGGAGATAAATGAAATAGCAACAATCAGGCCGATAAGCTTGAAGAAGGATGTTGCGCGGGGTTTGAAGATTACCTCAATCGATCACGATAGGGTCTGCAAAAGCGGTTTCGATGTATTTTTTTTCTGAGCGATTCACTACCTATAAATATAACCCCACTTGCCAGTTTTTTTGTCACCAATTCTTACTTGCGCTAGTCCTTCATGGAATTCTCCACCCAAATCAAATTGGGGGTTAATTACCATTTTTCCTTGTTTGTCGATGTAACCCCACTTACCAGTTTTTTCGTCACTAATACCTACTTGTGCTAGTCCTTCAGAGAATTTTCCACCAAAATAAAACTGGGGGTTAATTACCATTTTTCCTTGTTTGTCGATGTAACCCCACTTACCAGTTTTTTCGTCACCAATTGTTACTTGTGCTAGTCCTTCATGGAATTCTCCACCCCAATCAAACTGGGGGTTAATTACCATTTTTCCTTGTTTGTCGATGTAACCCCACTTACCAGTTTTTTTGTCACCAATTCTTACTTGTGCTAGTCCTTCATGGAATTCTCCACCATTATCAAACTGGGGGTTAATTACCATTTTTCCTTGCTTGTCGATGTAACCCCACTTAACAGTATTTTCGTCACTAATACCTACTCGTGCTAGTCCTTCAGAGAATTCTCCATCAAAATAAAACTGGGGGTTAATTACCATTTTTCCTTGTTTGTCGATGTAACCCATCTTACCAGTTTTTTTGTCACCAATACCTACTCGTGCTAGTCCTTCATGGAATTCTCCACCATTATCAAACTGGGGGTTAATTACCATTTTTCCTTGCTTGTCGATGTAACCCCGCTTACCAGTTTCTTCGTCACCAATTCTTACTTGTGCTAGTCCTTCAGAGAATTCTCCACCATTATTAAATTGGGGGTTAATTACCATTTTTCCTTGTTTGTCGATGTAACCCATCTTACCAGTTTCTTCGTCACCAATTCTTACTTGTGCTAGTCCTTCAGAGAATTCTCCACCCCAATCAAACTGGGGGTTAATTACCATTTTTCCTTGTTTGTCGATGTAACCCATCTTACCAGTTTTTTCGTCACCAATACCTACTTGTGCTAGTCCTTCATGGAATTCTCCACCAAAATCAAACTGGGGGTTAATTGCCATTTTCCCCGTTTGTTCACTGTTGATTGAAGGTATTGTTTGTTCGCTGTTGATTGAAGGTATTGAAGTTTGTTGCTTGGCAATAGGTTTTTCTGTATTTGTTGTTACGGTTTGTTGTGATTTTCCACACCCAGTAAGTGTAGTTAATAATGAAATGGCAACTATTTTGAATATGATTTTATTTGAGTGATTCTTCATATAATTTCCTCTGAGGGTGTCCTGGACTTTAAGTAACTTTATCTCTAAAAACGCTGGAAATAAGCGGTCATTGCTGGCAGAAACCAGTCTCTGAAGACTTAATCGACGCCCGATATGAATACTACGCAAAGCAACGGAATCATACAAGGCTGGCGTGTGTTGCGGGTGGATCATTAAATAGCTCCGCTATTTCCAAATACCCGTGATGACTTGCGCCTCTCGGCTGGCATTGATGGCGGGCAGGTCATACATATCCAGCAGGGTACGTAATACGCTGTAGTGGTTGACCGTCTGATCGCTGCTGCCCGTTTTGATCATCGGCCCTGCCAGGATCGTGACGATACGGTTGTCCTCCGATCCATTATCTTCATCCCAGGTCAGAATCAACAGACTGTTGTGTTTTTTCGCCCAGACCAGATAAGGTTCGATATGGCTTTTAAGCCAGGCATCTGCAGTGGCAAAGTTGCCGTCATGCATGTCATTGTTCTGGTCGGGAACGACGAACGAGACCGTCGGCAATTTTGAAAAGTCCTGCGGGAAATCATTGAGGCGCAGGTTCATGTTCGATGGCAGGCTTTTCCAGTTTACCAGGGGATTGTGTTTGCGCTTGTAGTCACCAAAGCTACATCCTGTTTCGCCTGCTGTGGGCATGGATTCCGAAAAAATGGCAAAGCTCAGTCCCTTGTCGGCCAGCGAGCTGGCGAGGTTGTCTCCGCTTAACTCAAGCGGGCATCGGTCATCGTTGCTTTCATGCGTGGAACCGGAAAACAGCGCCAGATAATTAGGCTGGCTAGGATGGGTGACGCCATGCGATTGGGTGAGTAGCATGCCTTTCATTGCAAGTGCGTGGATCCAGGAATCCTTATTGCGCTTATCCATGATTTGTCCGTAAGCCCGATTCTCCTCGATGACAATCACAACATGATCGGGGCGGGGGGTCGCATGGGCGCTCAATGAAGCAAGCATGAGTGCGGCGGCGAGCAGTAGACCGGGTTTTTGCATGGTGGTACCTGAATGAATATAAAGGGTTATTTTTGGCAATGTTCGCAATAAAAAGTCGAACGCTGACCCTGTTTGATTTGTTTGATCTGGGTGTGACAAACCCGACATGCCTCACCGGCGCGACCATAAACCGAATGCTGTTGTTGGAAATAGCCGGGATTCCCCGATATGTTGACGAAATCGCGCAGTGTGCTGCCGCCAGCCTGTATCGCTGCCGCGAGCGTAGCACGTATGGACTCGACAAGTTTTTCGCAGCGTGTGAGGCTCAATTTTCCGCAGGCAAGTTGCGGATTGATACCCGCAGCAAACAGTGCCTCGCTCGCATAGATATTGCCCACGCCGACCACGACATGATTGTTCATGATGAACTGTTTGATGGCAACGATCCGACGTCTGCTGGACTGGTATAAATGGTGCGCATCAAAAGCGTCGTCCAGCGGTTCGGGGCCGAGACGGTTGAGCAGCGGGTGGGCGTTGATATCGCTCTCATGCCAGAGCACCGCACCGAAGCGGCGTGGGTCACGCAATCGCATCAGCTTGCCATTGTCCAGGAGTAGATCGAAGTGGTCGTGGCGCTCGGCTGTTGTATCGCAGGGCAATATGCGCAGGCTGCCCGACATGCCCAGGTGCAGGATCAGCGTGCCGTGATTAAATTCGAGCAACAGGTATTTTGCCCGCCGTTTGAGCGAAATGATGGTTTGCCCGTGCAATGGCATGTGCTGCGGGATCGGCCAGCGTAGGCGCGCATTGCGGATCACGATGCCTGTTACGGTAGCGCCTTCAAGATGGGGGGTCAGGCCGCGCCGGGTGGTTTCGACTTCGGGGAGTTCAGGCATGTTAGCTGCGGCGGCGTTTCCACCAGATATAGCCGCCTACACCTGCGAGCAGAAGCGGAAATCCGAGTAGAAAAGTTACGCTAATGGCAGTGAGTTGCGTTTTCGAGAGCACGATGTTGCTGTCCTTCGCAGCGCGCGGCTGCAAGGTGATGAGCTGTTCATCGTTGGCCAGCCAATTCACCATATTCACGCCCAGATCCACATTGCCGCCATTGCCGGCGAAGCTGTTGGACAGGAAGGCACCGTCACCGACCACTACGATGCGTTGCTCCCTGTCGTTGATATTGCGCTGCAGCGCAAGGGCGATGACGGCAGGCCCTTTGGTGTCGCGTTGTTTGTCGAATCGTTTGCCGGGTGACTCGCTAACCCAGCCGCCCGCTGCCACCTCGACCAGTACATGACGTTGCCAGTCAGGATTTTCGTTCCATATTAGTGGGCGTGCAGCAGGGAAGGCGGTAATCAGGCTGAAATCGCGTGTGATGGCATGGGGCGGATAGTTTGCGCCCAGCGCCCAGGTGGCGGGCGCATTCATTTCGGTTGCGGCAGGATCGACGACGATACCGGGCGGAAGCTGCAGATTAAGTCCTTCGGCCAGACGTTCGAGTCCGTGCAGCGGTTCGGCATCGATCAGCCAGAGCAGGTTGCCGCCACGTTCGATATAGTGCATCAGTTTGTCTACTTCGCCGGGCATCAGGTCTACCTGTGGCTGGGTGATGACCAATACGCGGGTGTTGGCAGGAATGTCCTGCGCGATGGCAAGATTCAGGCTGTTGATTCTGAATCCGTTTTGTTTAAGCTTGGCGCCGAATGGTAATCCCATATCGTGATTGGCACGCCCGTCCAGTTTACGTTCGCCATGTCCGTCCAGATACATTACCGTCTGATCGCGGCTATGGGCCAGTCGTAGCAGTGTGCTGGTCAGGGTTTGTTCATTGATCTGCGTAAGGTGTTCGCTACGTCCGGCATATTCGACAATCATTTCGCCGTTGAGCTGAACCTGAGCGGCACGGGTTTTTTCCGGTTCCTTGTCCGGATCGACAAATACCAGTTTCATATCCGGTTTATAGCGTTGATACAAGGACAGAAACTCGCTAATGATTTTCCGGATATCGCCTAAGTGCGCGTCCTGCATCGTGGCATAAACGGTGATATTGACCGGGCCCTTCAGTTGGTGCAGTAAAGCGATACTGGCAGGCTCCAGCGAGTTGCTGGCATTGAAGGTCAGGTCGTGCTGTACCGGGTGGCGGGAGACCAGATAGCCAAGGCCGATTGCGGTGCCTAGCAGTAACAGCACAAATAGCAGGTTGCGCAGGGAGTTGGAAGTAAATCGCAGCATGGTTTATCCGTATACCCGGTTATTGTGCAGCCGTTTCATGGCTAGCAACAGAAAGACGCTTGTGAATAGTACGAAGAATGCGGTGTCGGTGCTGTCGATGAGCCCTGCATTGAAATTCTGAAAGTGGTACAGCGGCGAGAGTTGATGCCAGGGGGAAGCGGCTGGCGCGCCGATGTCGGCTAGCCACAGGCCAACCAGCACCGCCAGTGCGCCGATGGCGGCAATGACAGGCTGGCTGGTCAGCGCGGAAATATATAAACCCAGCGCAACGAAGCTGGCTGTTAGCAGTGACAATCCAATATAGTTGGCAAACACCAGGCCGTGATCAAGGTGTGTTCCCATGGACAGGGTGTAGATCATCGCAGGCAGCGTGGCGGTGAGGGACAATAAAAAAATCAGCAATCCGGTAAATTTTCCCAGCACGATGTGGCGACCGGACAGCGGAGAGGACAGCAGCAGTGCCAATGTCTGGTTGCGTCGCTCTTCTGCGATCAGTCGCATCGTGAACATCGGTACCAGCATCATCAACAGCAGCGCTGCCGTATTGAACAGCGGTGCGGCAACGGTCAGGGTGACGCCGGGTGGGTTGGCCAGTTGCGCCAGTTTGGGCTGAATCTCCAGAAAGGCTTCCAGGCGTGCCAGGAAAAACCAGGCGAAAATAAATTGCAATGCGGCGAGCACAAACCAGGTTGAGGGCATGGCAAACAGGCTGCGCAATTCGCGCTGTGCGATCAGTCGGATCATGGTTGTTCACCGTTATTGTGGTGGGTGTCATGCAGGGCGACATCGCCGCCGGTGATTTTGACGAAGATGTCTTCCAGCGTCGCGTGTAGCGGCGTGAGTTGTTCCAGTTGCCAGTTTTGTTGTGCAGCGGTGGCAAGCAGCGCACTGCTGGGGTTATTGTCCGGTGCATGCAAAATGCGGAATTCCCGGTCGGTTAATTGTTCGACGCTCAGGATGCCCGGGATATTTTCCAGTTCAGGCAGTGCCGGTGGCTGGCGCAGACTGATGATGAAGCCGCTGACCTGGCCGTAGTGCTGCATGCGCGCGCTCGAATCGCCATAAATCAGGCGCCCCCTTTGCATGATTTCCACACGGTCGCATACGCTTTCCACTTCGCCTAGCAGGTGGGTGGACAGAATCACGCTGCTGCTGTTGCCCAATTCGCGTATCAGTTTGCGGATATCCCGAATCTGGGTCGGGTCCAGACCTACGGTGGGTTCGTCTAGTATGATGACGGACGGTTGATGAATAATAGCCTGGGCAATACCGACGCGCTGCTGGTAACCTTTGGAGAGGGTTGCGATCAATTTTTTTCTAACCGATTCCAGGCCGCAACGTCCGATTGCCTCTGTTCGCATTGCCGCAACATCGGCGGATTTTACCCCGCGCAGACGTGCAGCAAAATCCAGGTAATCCGCCACGCACAGTTCGCGATAGACCGGCGGCGTTTCCGGCAAATAGCCGATGTGTGCCTTGGCCAGTACCGGTTTTTTTAGCAGATTGATGCCGCAGATTTCGATTTCTCCACTATCGGGCAGCAGGCAACCGGTCAGCATTTGCAATGTCGTGCTCTTGCCCGCGCCATTATGGCCGAGCAAACCCAGAACTTCGCCGCGCATCAATTCCAGCGTAAGATCGTGGATGACTGACTGATTGCCGAAGCTGCGGGTCAGATTGCGTGCGGATAAGGTGGTTTGTCGCGTGGTGTTTGGCAAGGTATCTGGCAACTATGGTTGTGAATTGGGTTAAATATAACCTAATATGTGTATCCGTATCAAAACTGTGTTGTCATGAATCATTTTAAATACCTGATCGTCGCTGCTTTGTTGCTCACCGGGTGTGCGCAAACGCCAAAAGTCGCCATGCAGACGCAGCCTGAAGCGTTGGTGCAGCCGGTGGCAGAACCCGCCGCACCGGTTGCCAGCGTTGTCTTGCCTGATGTCGAGCTCAATAGCGAGTTGCTATACGAATTCCTGCTCAGCGAATTGGCCAATCAGCGCGGACACAAGGCGCTGGCCGTTGAAAGCAGTACGGATATTGCTGAAAAAACCCGTGATCCGCGTCTGGCCAAACGTGCCGCTCAGCTGGCGCTCGAATCGGGCAATATGAACAAGAGCGTGGCCGCTTTCAGGCTCTGGCATGAAACCGATCCGTCAGCGATCCTGGCCACGCGCATGCTGTCCTCCCTGTTGTTGCGGGGCGGCAAGCTGGAGGAAGCGCGCGGAGATGTCATCAGCATGCTCAAGGAGGATGGCGCAAATGCCGGCCATACTTTTTTGCAGCTTTATCCAATGGTGGCGCCCAATCCTGACAAGGCGGCGGCTTTGAAGCTGATGCGCGATCTGGCTGCGCCCTATCCAGCGATCCCGGAAGCGCACTGGGTGGTGGCGAAGCTGGCACAGGCTGCCGGTGATAATGCGCTTGCGCTAATCGAAGTGAGCGAGGCACGCAAGTTGCGTCCGGAATGGGCTGCAGCTGCCGCACTGGAAGCACAATTGGCGCAGCAGCCTGCCGACAGACTGGATATTCTGAAACAATACCTGCTGACTTATCCGGGCGAGGCTGAAGTCAGGCTGCAATATGCACGTGAGCTGTTGGCTCAGAAACAATACGAGGCTGCGCACACGCAATTTCGGCAACTCAGTCAGGGAAGTCCGGACAATCTCGAATTGGCATTTGCGGTTGCGCTGGTTTCGCTGCAACTGAATGATTTAACCGGTGCGGAAGCGGAGCTTAAAAGCGCGTTGCTCAAGGGGGGGCGGGGCAAGGACGTCGTCGCCTATTTTCTGGGGCAGCTGAACGAGGCTAAAGAGAATGAAGCGGATGCGCTCAAGCACTATCTCGACGTGAACGAGGGGGAATATCGCTATCCGGCGCAATTGCGTGTGGTTTATCTGCTCAACAAACAGAGCAAGCTGGACGAGGCGCGCAAGGTGTTGCATCAGATGCAGGCGACGACCGATGTGCAGCGTGCGCAGCTGGTGATCATCGAGGCGCAGTTGCTGCGTGAAGCAAAACAGCTTCCCGCAGCTTACCGGATATTGCAGCAAGGATTGGTCAGGCAGCCCGGTCATCCGGAGTTGCTCTACGAGACTGCCATGCTGGCGGATAGGCTGGGCAAGTATCAGCTATCCGAAAAATTGCTGCGAAAACTGATCAGGATCAAGCCTGGCAACGCGCATGCCTATAACGCCTTGGGATACAGTCTGCTTGAGCGCAATGTGCGTATCGCGGAGGCGGTATCGCTGGTGGAAAAGGCGCTGACGCTGGCGCCGGATGATTACGCCATCATGGACAGTGTGGGGTGGGGCTATTATCGTAGCGGCAGGCTGGACAAGAGTGTGAGTATGTTGCGGCGTGCTTTTGCCGGCAACCCTGATCCCGAGGTGGCGGCGCATCTTGGCGAGGCGCTATGGGCGCACGGCGACCAGGAAGAGGCGACAAAATTGTGGCAGGACAGTCTGAAGACCAGCCCGGATAATGTGCAGCTCAAAGCCGTAATGAAGCGGTTTTTGCCTTGATACGCTGGCTGTTGTTTTTGTTGATGCTGGGCGGTTGTGCTACGCAGCCGGTTCCGAAGCCGCTACAGACCGAAACGTCGGCCTTTGCGATGAATGGTCGTATCTCGGTCAGGCATCAGGGCAGGCATGATGCGGCAGGATTGCGCTGGACGCATCTGGCCGATAGCGATGAAATTCTGTTGCTCACACCGCTGGGACAAACGGCAGCGCGCATCTATCGTGATGCACATCAGGCAACGCTGGATGAAGGTGACAGGCATTATCAGGATAGCGATATCGAGTCGCTGATGATGCAGGTTCTGGGATGGCGTTTGCAGCTCGATGCTCTGCATCACTGGGTGCTGGGCAAGATGGCTCCATCGGCTGGCTCAGGGCAGATGGCGAGCGGTGCGATGGTTGAACGTGATGAGCTTGGCAGGCTGACTGTGTTGCGTCAGGATGGTTGGGAGGTGCGCTATCTGAAATATGCGGATGACAAGGCGGATAGCCTGCCATCCCGTGTGCAGTTGTCCCGGACTGAGTTGCAATTAACCCTGTTGATAGACGAATGGGAATGGAATCCATGAACGAACTGACTTGTCCGGCGCCAGCCAAGTTGAATCTTTTTTTGCATGTCACGGGCCGGCGTGCCGATGGTTACCACTTGTTGCAAACCCTGTTCCGCTTCATCGATTTGAATGATACGCTACATTTTTGTTTGCGTAGTGATGGCGTGATTCATCGCACCAACGAAGTCGTAGGTGTGGCGGAGTCACAGGATCTGGTGGTCAGGGCAGCGCGATTATTGCAGCAGGAAACCGCTTGTGCATTGGGTGTGGACATCACGGTGGAAAAGCACATTCCGATGGGGGGGGGGCTGGGCGGCGGCAGTTCTGATGCGGCAACGACGCTGATTGCGCTCAATCGCTTGTGGTCATTGGGTTTAAATCGCGATAAA
>CAWASY010000057.1:0-6919 GCA_963784505.1 uncultured beta proteobacterium
CCATCCAGCAGATCACCGACGCTGCCGGCGTGGCAGTGGTCATTGAAGCCCGGCACATGTGCATGATGATGCGCGGTGTGGAGAAGCAGAATTCGGTCATGACTTCCTCCGTGATGCTCGGCGCGTTCCGTGACAGTTCAACGACGCGGCAGGAATTCCTGCAACTGATCGGACGGCGATAAACCTATACAGGGCCAAGGCACTGTACAAGCCGATCGTTCGACACTTCACCCTCTTCGCTCGAGTACTTCAGGGAGTAAGGCAATGACCCGATTTCTGCTGTTACTGACATTGGTCCTCAGCGTCGCGAGCTGCGGCAGTGTGGATGTCACCCGCTATGCGGATCAGCAACCGGCGTTGGATCTGGAGCAGTTTTTCAGTCAGCCCGTCAAAGCCTGGGGGATGTTTCAGAAGCGCAGCGGTGAGGTGGCCAAGCGGTTCGAGGTCAACATCGTCAGCCGTCGTGAGGGCAACAACCTGATTCTCGACGAGCATTTCCTGTACAGCGACGGCACCCGCCAACGCCGCGTCTGGACCCTCACGCCCGAGGGCCAAGGGCGCTGGAGCGGGCGCGCGGATGACGTGGTGGGCGTCGCCAAGGGCCAGGTCGCTGGCAATACCTTGCACTGGCGCTATCGCCTGAACCTGCCGGTCGACGACTCGACGTACGAAATGAGCATGGACGACTGGATGTACCTGATGGACGAGGACACGCTGATCAACCGCACCGCCATGTCCAAGTTCGGGGTAGAGGTCGGCCAGGTGACGTTGTTCTTCCGTCGCCAGGGTGCCGGAGCAAGCCAATGAACCGCGCACTGACCATGGCCTCGCTCGGCGACGGTTACCGTGCGCTGGTGATCGGCGCCAGTGGAGCCCTCGGCACAGCTTTTTGCGAACAGCTTGAACAGGATCCGCGCTGTGCCGGGGTTCGTGCGCTGGGGCGCCGGACCGTTCCCGCACTGGACCTGGAACGCCCCGAAACGATTGCCGGTGCTGCCACGGAGCTGGCAGCCGAAGCACCGTATCAGTTGATCATCCACGCGGCCGGCCTGCTCCATCGCGACGCGATCAAGCCGGAAAAAAGCTTCAGCGCGATCGAGCCGGAGGCGCTGCAAGCCGTGTTTCAAGTGAACACGCTGGGACCGGCATTGGTGCTGCGCCACTTTCTGCCGCTGCTCGATCCTCAGGGAGCGATGGCGATGCTTTCGGCCAAGGTCGGGAGCATTGGCGACAACCGTTTGGGCGGCTGGTACGCCTATCGTGCATCCAAGGCTGCACTGAACATGCTGATCAAGACCGCTGCCATCGAACTGGCGCGCACTCGCCCGCAGAGCCGCTTGCTCAGCCTGCATCCGGGCACTGTCGTATCGGCGCTGTCGCAACCTTTTCGCGGGGCGTCCAGCGCCCGGCCGGCAGACGTCGCCGCTGACCAGCTACTGACCTTGATTGACCAGTTGACGCCGGCCGACAGCGGCCATTTCTTTGCCTACGATGGAGAACGCCTACCCTGGTAGGCAAGGAGTGAAGCATGAACCTGCAAACCCTCACCGAACGTGCGGCCAACAGCGAAATCCGCGAGCTGGAGCTGCTGTCACTCGAAGGTGGTTTTTACCTGGCACGGATCCGCCTCGATCACGGCCAGTTCACCCTGCTTGATGATGCAGCCAAGCCGATGCACCTGCGTTCGATCACTCACCTGCGGGACCTGCTGCAAACCGTGCCGGCCTTTCCGTGCGTGCTGGTGCAGCAATGCGTACACGACGAAATGTGTGGCCGGGATACAGGGCCTGTCGAAGAGCTGCGTATTCCGTTTTCGCTCACCACGCCGTTATGAGGCGGACAATCACTCGTCATCCAGATGATGCGTGTGAGCCAGCAACGAATCGGGTATCCCGTCACGGATCAAACCACCCTCGCCTATCCAGGCCTGGGTGGATTGATATGCGCGTTGCAGCAGTCGATCGGGTTGGGCCCACCCGGCTCTGTCGAGCCGCATGGGCTTATCGCTTGGCTTTCAGCGGTCAGGGCGTCCGATCACCGAAGATTAAAAATCAATTTGCCTGCCGCCGATTTGAGTTTCCGTATCATTCTGGCCGGCAACCACAGCTGAAGCGCTAATTGCATTTTGATTAGCCCAATCACGAAGTTTTGTGAACTCGTCTTTACGCATTTTGCTCATGGGTACTAAACGCGAAATAGTCGTTTCAAAATCAGCCATCGTCAGGTCGCTTACATCATCAGAGCCATTCATCCGTCGTGAAAACGCTTCAATCAGCGAGTCCCCGACCCAGGCTTCAATTTCAGCACCAGAAAGCACAATGTCTTCACCGAAATTCGACTCGCCCCCTAGAGCCGCCAATCTATCCAGATCAAATTTTTCCGGGTCACGCTTCAATTTCTTCAGATGTATTTCAAGAATCTTCTTTCTTTCTAATGTCGACGGAAAGTCAACGAAGAATATTTCGTCGAATCGCCCCTTCCTCAACAACTCCGGAGGTAAGTTATTGATGTTGTTAGCGGTAGCAAACACAAAAACAGGCTCTGTTTTTTCTTGCATCCAGGTCAACAGTGTGCCGAATACGCGTGTAGCCGTGCCACCGTCAGAAGCACCACTGGAAGAGCCGGAAAGTCCTTTTTCAATCTCATCGATCCACAGGATGCACGGCGAAATCGCTTCGGCTGTACGTAGTGCGGAACGAATGTTGGACTCTGAAGAGCCAACCACCCCCTGAAAGATTTTCCCCATGTCCAAACGCAATAACGGCATGTTCCATGACGACGATACGCATTTCGCCGTCAGAGACTTACCGCAACCAGGAACTCCAGTTAAGAGCAACCCTTTAGGGGTTCCGACACCGAACTCCCGAGCCATCTGGCCAAAACACTGGCTACGCAAATGGAGCCACTTCTTAAGCGTTGCCAGTCCGCCAACATCCTCAAGGCTGACCTTTGAGTCGATGTATTCCAGGATCCCTGTCTTGCGTATAATTTGTTTCTTTTCGGAAAGCAGATCCTTTACGGTATTTTCATTAAGACTCAGGCTGGATACCAGTGAACGCGACAAGCTATTGTCAATTTCCAGCCCCGTGAGTCCTAAAGCGGCATCAATAAGTTTATCGTTGGTTTCGCTGGAAATATCAATCTTGACGCTGCTGTTGTCCTGCCAGGAATTAACAAAGTTACTGATCTGAGTCTTGACTTCATCCCTTGATGGCAAAGGAAAATCAATCAGCGTGATTTCCTTTTGAAGGTCATTGGCAATTTCAAAGCTGGGTGCCACGACAATGCAATTGCTGCGATATCCGCGCGAGCGGATATTTATGGCTAAATCTCGAAGTCGACGACGGTAGACAGGATTTGAGTTTGAAGCCAGGTAGTTATGAGCATCACAAAAAACAAAAATGTTTTTGCTGCCCTCCTCCTTCGCTTTTTCTTCGCAAAAGTCCAAGGCCATTTTCAAGTCAAAGGTTTTATCGCCAGCCACGACACCATTTATCTGGATTCCTGACGTCGAGTTCCAAACGAACAAACGATGGCTAAGGGCCTTGGCGATTTCAGAAATTTCATTGAGTGCACGTTCTTCCTCGAACGTTTCAATGACCAAAATCGCATAGCGCGCCTTGAGGTAATCTGTAATCTGTTTTGTACGGTTCATGCCTGTTATCCCTGCGCTTGGCCTGATTTATACGTGCATCGGAAGACCGGTTTTTGTCACACCAGAACTTGAAACAACAAACTCGACGACTCTTCTGGTACGGAAAAAATCAATATCGACTCTATCGCTGGTTTTGATAATTTGTTTGTGCTGATAGGGATGGATCGCGTTATGCCGATACCGACCAGCCAGCGTCAGATCTACGGCCTTGACAACTCGAATCATGGCCTCATTCTGGAATATCTCTTTTGGCGTATAGCCTGTATAGAGTATCCAGTTTTTCTCGCCATTAACGGCATGTATCAACTGCGCCAACGCTGGCGCCTGGTCGAGCGGCTCCCCACCGGAGAGGGTAACCCCGGCGATATCCAGTGCATTTATCTTCTGTGCCAATTCATCAACAGTCATCAGCGTGCTAGCTTCGCGAGCATGTGTGGCCTGGTTGAAGCACCCCTTGCAATTAAGCGCACAGCCCTGCACCCACAACGTCAAGCGTAATCCAGGGCCGTTAACGCAGCTCAACTCCATGTGGTGTACATTGATTTTCATTTAGAGATTTACACTGAGTATTTGAAGGGTTTGCTCTTCATGGACTACGGTATATTCCGGCTTCCACTCAGTCACAAGCTGCGCAGTAGGGCTGGAAAGCAGAGATTCAAGTTCTTCAGTCAGTTTTGTACAAATGTCGCCTTTCACGCCATGCACTTCCTCGGTAATTTCATCGCCGGTAAAAGTGACATGAATGCTGTATTCGTAGTTAGAGCCAAATTCAATTTCGAACCCTTGAAGCGATTCTTTCACTCTTGCCGGAACGCCTGATGCGTCTATGCGCTTGATGGTTTCATCGATCGCTACGCTGACGTAGGCTTTTTGAAAGCTTGATGCCAGATCAGCCATTATCGTTTCATCGCTGGCTGAAACATTTTCCCGTTCGATGAGCAGTTTGTATGAGCCATCCTCAATCTGACAAACAAACAGATTGAATTCATCAGCGGTCTGGCCGCAAATAGCTCTGAATTGCTGCGAGCCCATATAGCCTATTTTGCTCAAGACTTTTTTACTGAAGTCACTGGAAAACATGGCAACCAGCGCCGTCGTTGGGCTGAGGCCCATTTTGCCGAAAGCTTTGACAATGGCTTCTTCATTGACATAAGAAAATTCAAACTTTGTACAATGCGACATTGTTAAAGCTCCAGCCTGCGACCGGGAGCAACTTCTTCGGCGGCCCGGATAGCAATTAATACATCCGGAGCAACCTCAATGTTGCGCATAGGTGCCACGGATGCAAGTGCAGCCTCAGGCGCAACATTTTTTTGAAACGATGCTGGAACTGTAGAGTTGACAACCACGCGACGTCTTTGCGCTGCCTGTGGTGCACCATTAGCACCAAGGAGACTTGCATCAATCGCTTCCAACAGTTTTCTTATCACCAGGATGGGGTTTGACGTAAGCTTTTCATATAGTCCAACGCGCAACAAAGCATCGGTTCCATCATTGAACTGCAATTTAACAAAATAATTATGGCTTTGATCGCCCATGATGCCAATGCCCGAAATCTGATTCAGATCCCGAGACAGCTTTATCCAAGCATCGCCATCAAACGACGCTACAATTAATTTTGTCGCTGTTGCAGCAAAAGCACTACTACCCGCCTTAACTTCTTCAGCATCAAAATTCTGGTAGCTGACCAGGATTTTTTCTCCTGCAGGAAACCCAAGAGCGGTTGCCAGATATTCATTTGTCGAATAATCGACATCAGCGTGAAATTTCAAGCTTTTTGAATAAGCATAAAAGCTGAAAATCGCCACCAATCCATAGACCAGTGTATTAAAAGCATGATCCGGAACAACAATCACAAACAATACGATAATAGCAATCGTGACTGCATATGAGTAATTCAAGGCTTTCTGCGTATGAAGCTTTTTATTTCTATAGAGTAGAAATGTTTTGCCGGGAATATATTTTTTTGAAATTGTAATCAGTAAGGCGCCTCCCCCAAAAAAAATCAGGGAAAGAAGTCCTCCTATAGCCACGCGCACGTCTCCATTTTGTACCCCATCACGAAGCATCCACGCACCACCAATGATAAAAAAAGGTAAGGACACCATGATAAAAAGGCTCACTATTATGCCTTTAGTGTCCAGCATTATTTTCCACATCGGGATAGTTTTTATCATTCACAAACCTTCCATAGTTGGGGCAAAGCGTGTAGTGAGAGGATGACGGCAGAACTGCTCATTGGTCTATGCTACATGACGATTTTTGATTTATCACGCGCTAGGCGTTTGCAGTGTGCGACGACGGATGAATGTGCTGTAAGCCTTATCCGCCCTCTCCAGTGGCTGCACAAAAAATACGAAGTAGAAGTCATTTCCAGGCCAACATTTTGCATTTGATAGGTGTGACTGTTTCAGGCTTCTTACAAGTCATGGTGCGAAAACCACCAGGTCCAATACCATTGGGCGGTTGCGCATAAAATCTTCTTGCACGCATGACAACCCCGACTATGCTGGCAAAACCCTCTCTACTGGCCATTGGCCTTGGGTGGACAACCTCCGGTTCCGCTGTCCGGGCATCGCATTGCTGATTGGCGCAACGCTATACACCTGACGACGCCAGTGCGTTCGCCGCGGTGTTCCCAAGGAGGGAGTCATGCCTGCACCAGGACACTACCTGATCGCAATTGCCATCTACGATGGTGTGGACTTGCTCGACATCAGCGCCCCTTACGAACTGTTCAACTGGATGAAGCTGGTTGAACCGCAGACAAACACCAGCGCCCCTCGCCGCTCCGTCCGGCTGATTTCCCTTGATGGGCCATCCATCACCACGCGTGATGGCATGACCATCGGTGGCGATCTACCGGTGTTCGATCAACATTCCGATGACATCGACCTGCTGTGGATTCCCGGCGGTGAACCCTCCGACTTGCAACGTCTGATGAAAGATCCCCGGCGTATGACCTGGCTGTTTCAGCAAGGCAGTGCTGCGCAATATTGCGCCTCGGTCTGCGAAGGTGCCTTGCTCGCGGCCGCAGCAGGTTTGCTGGACGGTTATAACGCCACCACGCATTGGGCCTTTATCGCCTGCCTGAAACTGTTCACTCGGGTCAATGTGGTAGACGGTTACCCCCGTTACATCGTCGACAGACAACGTATCACCGGCGGTGGCATTTCATCGGGGCTCGACGAAGCCTTGGCAATCATCGCCTTGATTGCCGGTGAGCTAGTCGCCCAAAAGGTGCAGTTGAACATCCAGTACAAC